>JBDSVQ010000019.1:0-15626 GCA_039927135.1 Fimbriimonadales bacterium
GTCGCGCAGTATTTTGCTGATAAGGGCTTTGCGGCTTTTTGCCCGCAATACCGCTTGGCACCACTTTATTCTTATCCTGCGCCTCTGGAAGATATCGCCGCTTTTATCCGTTACTTGCGGGAGAAAGCGGATTCTTTGAAAATCCTTCCGAATTCGATCGGCGTGATCGGGAATAGCGCCGGAGGGCACTTGGCTGCCATGGCAGGCCTTGCCGTGGACCCTTCGGAGCGTGCGGATGCCGTTGTGGATATTTGTGGACTGACCGATTTGACCAATTTCAAGGAATCGCACCCTCCTATTTCTTGGGATTTTTTGACACAGTTTATGGCGGGTGCACCACCTGATGATCCGAGATGGATCGAGGCGTCTCCGCTATTTCGCGTAACCGCCGATGCGTCACCTTTTCTCATTGTTCATGGTGAGGACGACGACGTTGTTTACGTCGACCAAAGCAAGCGGTTATATGATGCTTTGCGAGATGCCGGGGTAAGCGCGGAATTCGACACACTGCCGAACGAAGGCCATTCTTTCTCGATGGCGGGCTTTGAGAAGATTTTAGATAAGGCTTCTGATTTCTTCAAAACGCATTTAGATGCCGGTGTTAAGGAGCCCGCATGACCGCCGATTTAAGAAGCGATACGATTACGCGACCGACGAACGAAATGTACGACGCGATGATGTCGGCACCGTTGGGTGACGACGTTTTGGGCGACGAGCCGAGCGTAACGGCTTTAGAGAATAAATCGGCAGCGTTGCTCGGAAAAGAAGCGGCAGTGTTTGTGCCTAGCGGCACAATGGCGAACCAAATGGCTGTTAAGACGTGGATTCAGCCAGGTGACGCGGTGATTTTGGAGGAAGAATGCCATATCCAGTATTACGAGTCCGGCTCTATTGCGGCGCATGCCGGCGCGTTGACGTGGACGTTGCCATCGGATCGAGGCGTTATGGATCCGCACCGAGTCGCCGATCGGTATGTTGCCGGCAGCATTCATTCGCCCACGACGAAATTGCTTTGCATAGAAAATACGCACAACCGCGCCGGCGGTTCGATTGTTCCCATTGAAACGATGCGCGAATATCGACGCGTTTGCGATGAAACTGGGATGAAGCTACATGTTGATGGTGCGCGGTTATTCAACGCGACCGTTGCTTCGGGTTTGCAGCCACAGGAATTCGCGCAGTATGCGGATTCGGTTACGTTTTGTCTCAGTAAAGGGCTGAGTTGTCCGGTCGGCTCAGTGCTTTGTGGAGATGCTGATTTTATTGGTCGGGCGCGTTATATTCGAAAGCGGCTTGGTGGCGCGATGCGGCAGTCGGGAATTCTCGCGGCTTGCGGCATTTACGCGCTTGATCATATGATCAAGCGGCTCGCGGATGATCACCGCCGCGCGAAGGATTTCGCAAAGTATGTGGCTGAGTTGAACGAGTTCACCGTGGACCTGGAAGGTGTGCAAACGAACATGGTGATGGTCAACACTCCGACGGCTGCGACGGGATATAGCGCGAAGCTCGACGAGTTGGGTGTGAGATGTATGGCGGTTGCAAAGGATCGATTGCGGTTTGTTTTTCATCGAGAGATTGGCGATGCCGAATTAGATCACGCAAAGTCGGCGATGTCGTCGTTATCGAAGGAGGTCCATGAGACTTCCAGTCGATGACGTTCGCATACGAGGTCAACGCGCTCTAATTCCGCCGGCAATTCTTATTGAGGAATTCCCGGCGACGGAGGCGAGCGACGCGGTTGTTTTCGAGTCGCGAAAGCGAATTGCTGACGTTGTTCGTGGCGACTCCGATAAAGTTCTAATAGTCGTGGGCCCGTGCTCAATTCATGATACGCAGGCGGCGCTGGAGTACGCGGCAAAGTTGAAAGAATTAGCGACGGAATTCGAAGACGAATTGGTCATCGTAATGCGGTGTTATTTTGAAAAGCCGCGCACGGTTATCGGATGGAAAGGCTTTATCAACGACCCCGATCTGGATGGAACTTACAAGATCAATAAGGGTCTTCGAAAGGCGAGAAAACTGTTGCTTGACATTGCCGATCTGGGAGTTCCCGTTGGCACGGAATTCCTGGATACGAACCTCCCGCAGCATATCTCAGACTTGATTTCGTGGGGCGCGATCGGCGCACGAACCACCGAGAGCCAGGTGCATCGCGAGCTTGCATCGGGCATGTCGATGCCGATGGGATTCAAGAACGCGACGGACGGAGATGCGCAAATTGCGATCGACGCCGTTCTTGCCGCGAAGTCACCGCACTGGTTCCCATCCATTACGAAGGAAGGCGTCGCCGCCATTTTCGAATCTGAAGGAAACGACACGTGCCACTTGATTTTGCGCGGAGGAACAAAAACGGGTCCGAATTTTTCTGCGGAGCATATTGCGGATGCGACCGCTATGTTGCGGTCGCGGGGCTTGCGTGGCAGGTTGATGATCGATTGCAGCCATGGAAACAGCTGCCGGGATCACGCGAAACAGTCGGGCGTGGCGCAGAGCGTTGCGGAGCAAATTGCAACCGGCTCAGACGAAATCCTTGGCGTGATGATCGAGAGCAACCTGGTTGAAGGTCGGCAGAATTATAATCCCGGGGGCGAGCTGATTTACGGGATGAGCATTACCGACGGCTGTATTTCCTTGGAGCAGACCAAGCCTATACTCGCGCGCTTAGCTGAAGCCGTTGCAAGTCGACGTCGCGTTGCTGCGTAAGGATTGGCGCCCCCGGCAGGAATCGAACCTGCGGCCTACCGCTTAGAAGGCGGTTGCTCTATTCCGCTGAGCTACGGGGGCAGTTAATCTAAGATACCAGAAGCGCTTCGAGCGCTTTAGCCGCGCCTAAGACCCGGTCGTCTTCAAAAGAATTGCCTACGATTTGGAATCCAATCGGCAATCCTTCGGCAAATCCGCAATTGAGGCTAATAGCAGGGAACCCGCCCATATTCGCTGGAATCGTGCAGAAGTCGGCGACTTTCAGCGCCATAGGGTCGCCGGTCCTTTCACCGATCTTGAATGCTGTCGTCGGCGACGTGGGCGAAACGATAAAGTCGTATTTTTCGAAAGCCTTTTCGAACTCGGCTTTCATAAAAGCGCGTGCCTTTTGCGCCTTCGCATAAAATGCGTCGTAATAGCCGGAAGAAAGCACGTAAGTGCCAATCATAATGCGCTCTTTAACTTCGTGACCGAAGCCGGCGGCGCGCGTGTTTTTCATCATTTCGATGTGCGTTTCGCCATCGACGCGTAAGCCGTAACGCACCCCATCGAATCGCGCAAGATTGCTACTTGCTTCTGCCGGCGCGATGATGTAATAAGTGGAAACCCCGTGCTCTACGATCGGCGCGGAAAACTCTTCTACTTCGACGCCGGCATTTGATAATAAATCGAGCGTCGCATCGAACGCGCCTTTGACTCCGGGCTCGGTCATTTCCCCTACCAGTTCTTTAGCGACCCCGACACGCATGCCCTTTAGCTCTACATTCCGTGCACTGTTAGAAGAATATGGCCGGTCCGAAACCGTGGAATCGTGGCCGTCTTGCCCGAAAGCCATTTCGAATGCGCACGTCGCGTCATCCACACAACGCGCAAACGGGCCGATCTGATCGAGCGAACTGGAAAACGCAATAAGCCCGTGCCGGCTGACCCTGCCGTAAGTCGGTTTGAATCCGACAACCCCGCTCAGCGAAGCTGGTTGCCGAACGCTTCCGCCCGTGTCACTGCCGAACGTGATAACCGCCAAATTGTCCGCCGCCGCCGCCGCGCTGCCACCACTGCTCCCACCCGGGACGCGCGAAAGGTCGTGGGGGTTTTTCGTCGGCCCGAACGCGCTGTGCTCGGTGCTCGAGCCCATTGCGAACTCGTCCAAGTTCGTCTTGCCAACAAGGACCATGCCCTGTTCGTTTGCTCGCGTCGTCAATGTCGCATCATAGGGCGGCACGTAGTTCTCAAGAATTTTTGACGAACACGTTGTGCGAATTCCTTGCGTGCAGATATTGTCTTTTAGCGCGAAGGGAATTCCGGTAAGCGGTTTTGCATTTCCGGAATCGATCATCGCCTGCGCGCGATCCGCATCCACATAAGCGCGCTCTTCGGTAACGGTGAGAAAGGCGTTCAGAACCGGGTTTCGATCAGAAATCCGGCTGATGTGCGCGTCGACCAATTCTCGGACCGAGACCTCGCGCGAATCCAGCATTCGGCGAAGTTCAATCGCCGTCAGTTTGCAGAGGCCCATTTAGTCGTCGATGATGGTAGGGACGAGGAAGAGCCCCGCTTGAATCTCGGGCGCCCCAAAAAGGGCTGCCGCCCGATCTAGGCCGATCGAGGGAAAGTCTTCCCGCCAAACGCTGCGCAATCCTGAGGAGTGCGTCGCAAACTGAATGTCTCCCAAATCGAGCGATTGCAGTTGCTCGAAGTGCTCCAGAACACGGTTCAAATCCGATTGCATCGCATCGAGTTCGCCGTCCGATAACTTCAGCCGGGCCAAATTGGCTAGGTGCTTAAGGTCCTCCAGCGTGATCGACATCTCCTTAATTGTAGCACTCGGCAGGGCATAATCGTGACCTCGGATGTTCAGGCGAACCCCGTCGTACGCTGTCACGACCTACGCGTTGGTGCTCATCGCCGCCGCCGCGTTCGGCGTTCGCTATGCGGCGCGATTCCTCCCGGAACGCCGTCCTAACGACCTGAGCAAGGAGTACGGCGAGTACGTCCGGCGCTCAATGCGTGAAACCGTGCACTGGTACGCCTTCGGCGACGAGGGCTTCCGCCAGGCGGCCGCGCTCGATAAGATCGTATTCCTAGACGTCGGCACGGTGATGTCGCTGTCAGCGAAGCGATTCAGCGAGGACTACGCAACTGACGGCGAGTATCGGCGACTTCTTCACGATCACTTTGAGGCCATCAAGGTCGATGCTCTCGAGATGCCGTGGATCGTGGACGCGCTTAACATCGAAACTGAAGAAAAGTTCGTAGATGCCGAGCGCTTTCTGGCTGTTACGATGGGGCACAAGGGTGGCATGGTCCGCTCGACGCAGTTGCTGGCTCAGGGCGGGGACGAGTCCTTGGCGGCATGGCTGGAGTCCCTCGCAAGGCTTCGATACTCCAACCCTGGCGAGGTCGACCGGCTAGCCGCCGAAAGCCTCGCGGGGAGGCAACCAAGGGCCATCGAAGCCCTTTCTCACGGTCCATGCAATCCGGACGTTGTGCGGGCTTGGGCAGGGGTTTGGCAGCAGGCCGCGCGAACTGATTTCTTCCGAGATCGCAAGATGGAGGTCACCACCCTCCCCATGGAGGTTCTCGCGCACTCGGGCAACGAGCAGGCCGAGATCGATTGCCTGAATCTTCTGTTGGACCTTGCCATGTCGCCATGCCACGACATTGTCGATGGCGGCTTTTTCATTTTTGCTGACGATCCCCACTGGCGGCTTCCTGTCGGGTCAAAACTGACCGGCCATTCGCTCCAGGTCGCAGCTCTCTTCGCCGAAGTCGGCGTACGGAACGACATCCCGTTGTTTCGCGAGATTGCTCGGCGAACCACTGAATGGGCGAAGAAGCGGATCCATGCCGGGCTCTTCGATGCCGGACTGGGTACCGACCAGGACGCTGACGGCTACAGCCCGTACTATCGTGTTGAGGCAGGCGACGTCGAAGTTCTGCCGTTCTATGTGGGCCAATCCGGTTTCCCGAGGCCGCAAGTGCTCGGAAGCTTCGCGGCGAACGTCAGTGAGAGACGGGCGGCACAGCTACTCGAAGGCGCCGAAAAGTTACAAACCGCACGGCGGAGTCGGAAACTTCCAAGGCGCGACGCGGGCCAGTACGCGGATCAAAACGGACAAGCAATCTCCGGACTCTTCAGGATTGCCGCAGCCTTGGACGAGCGGGCGATCGCGCAAATCGCGATTGCTGCGTACTCCGGCGCAAAAGCTGCGTATGTTCAGCCTCTCGGTGACGTCCTTCACGCCCCGACCGGCGGCGGAAGGACCACTGCGTACAGTGGCGACTACGCGTGGATGACCAGGGCAGCCATTGACGGTTATCGGGCGACCGGCGAGGCGCAATACCTCGAGGATGCTCGGCTCATGACGAGCCGAATGCTGGAGCTCTTCCGAGGAGAATCGGGCGCGCTGATGTCTTATCTGCCGTCACAGCTTGAAGCCTTCGGATACGGCATTGAGGTTTATCGGGTGGACGATAGTGAAACGCAAAGCGCGAACGCTCTGGCAGCCCTGAACCTGGCGGACCTAGCCGCACTCACCCAGTCGTCTCAATACCGATTGGATGCAGAGGGCATCATCAGGGCATTCTCAGGCAAATTTGCGGAGTCCGCGTCGCCTGCGGGGATCGTGCTGGCAGGCTTGCGGCTCTACGATTCCAAGATCAGCCCCGCCAAACGGTGAGCAACATGAAGATGAGTCCGGCGCAGAGAGTCGCGACGCCGATCGTCATCATCGCTTCTTGACGCGACATCTTAAACTCCCTCGCGTTCACCAAGGCAACCACAAGCCCGATCGGCACCAACGCCGGCAGCGCGCCGAGCGAGAAGCCCAGCCAAGTCCGATCACCGTACGCCAACACAATCCAAAGGTAGATGGCGAGAGAGGGGATCAGCCACAGCAACGTTTCTTTGAACCGCATCTTGAACTTGCGCACGGCATACAAGAACATCGCGATAAACAGCGGGTCCGCAGGACCCATCTGCGCTAGAGGACGGGCCGTGCCGGCTTCGGGCACCTGATACGCCATCGCGTCGAAGATCGGGCGGATCGTTGGGCTCTCGAGTCCTTGCTGAACGGTGCCGGCAGGCGCAAACACCGCGAGGATGTCGACAGTTGCCAAGACGATCGCGATCGGCAGCAAAAGGTTCTTGTCCTTGATCAGCCCGGTTATCAGGAAGCCGATTGCCGCCGGCCAGCCGAACCGGGCGATCTGAACGACGCCGTCAAGCACGGGCCCGCCGCCGCGCAGCAGGATAACCGCCGCCAAACAAGCTGCGCAAACCGCGACCGTTACGACGGGCTTCCATTTGAGCCGCGCGGCCGCGGCAATGATGACAATCGGCATCGCGACAAAGATCACCGTGACGATGACGTTGGCGACACTAAGCGCGGATAGAGGGATTCTGATGTAGGCGTTGGTCACCCAAAGGACCCAAAACACGCCCAGCAGAACGAGCAACAGGGTTAGGGGAGACTTCGCCACACCGTTATTTTGGCAGGCTCGTGCTATCGTATCGGTTGCGTGGTTTGGCTGCTTTACAACGTGTTGCTCATTGCGTCGTCACCGATTTGGGTGCCGTGGATGCTTTGGCGCGCGAGTAAGCGAAAGGAAAAGCCGAATTGGCAAGAGCGCACAGGCAACTACGAAATCCCCCGGCGGCAAGACCGCAAGCGTGTTTGGGTGCATGCCGTCAGCGTCGGCGAAACGATTGCCGCACGGCCCATTCTCGATGCCCTGCAAGAGACCCTGCCAGATCACGAGGTCGTATTGACTACGACGACCTCCACCGGACAGTCGATTGCGCGCGGATTGGTTGGCAAGCTGACCCATTTCGTGTTTTATTTTCCAATTGATATCTTTCGATTCTGTGTTGCCGCAATGACACGTGTGGAGCCTGCGGTTGTGGTGATCATGGAAACCGAACTCTGGCTCAACTTCCTGACCGCAGCGAAAATGACAAACGCAAAAACGTGTTTGGTAAACGGCAGGATATCGGAGCGTAGTTTTACGCGCGCCCGCTGTTTCCATTGGCTTTACAGAGCGGTTTTCTCGAAAGTCGATTCGGCAATGATGCAGACCGAGGCGGACGCCGAACGAGCGCGATACTTAGGCGCGAAAAACGTGAGTGTTTTGGGAAACAGTAAATACGACGAAGCTAGCGAACCGGAGGCAAAGGACTGGCCCGGGATTCTCGGTTTGGGAGACGAAAAGCTGATCGTCGTCGGCAGCGCTCGCGGCGAAATGGAAGAACGCTTCGTGATAGGGGCGCTACGAGGAATCGATGCCCGCATCGTGTTCGCTCCGCGCCATCCGGAAAGAGCCGAGTCGGTGTTGGCAATGGCGCAGCACGCAGGCTTTCAAGCCGGTCTCCGCTCGGAGGGCGAAGATAGCTCACGGTTTCTTGTCTTGGACACTTTGGGCGAACTGGCATCGCTTTATCCCTATGCTCACGTCGCCGTGATCGGCGGCGGATTCGATAATCTCGGTGGGCAAAACCTCATCCAGCCGATGGCTAGCGGCGCACCAGTTATCTGCGGGCCGAATATGAAGAACTTTCGGGAGCCTTACGAGCAGGGTGTTGCAGCGGGTGCGGTGATCACCGCAACCACCGCAGCAGAACTCAACGCGGGAATCCTGCGGGTTCTGAGTGACCCGGCATTGCGGGCAGAAATGTCAGCGGTGGGAAAGAGGTTGGTGGAAGGCAATACGGGCGCATCGCGACGTTATGCGGAGGCAATCACGGAGCTTGCACGCGACTTCCATCGCTAATCCGTCTTCAACTCGGCAGTCACGATGGCTTCTAGTTTGTCTAAGTCCGACTTGATCGTTTGCCACACACGCTCCAAGCTAACGCCGAAATAAACGTGAATCAAGAAGTCGCGCATAGCTGCCACTTCTCTCCATGGGACGTTCGGATGTCGAGCGCGAAGGTCCTTAGACAACCCCTTCACAGCTTCACCGAGAATCTCAAAGTTGCGAATAACAGCGTCCTGGGTGCGCGTGTCTTGCATAAACTCCTGTTCACTCAGCTCCGTGTACTCGCGTATACGGCTGATTGCTAGCTTCATGTGCTCAAGGAGTACTTTATCGTCCGTCATAGCGAGATTGCTTCGGCGAGAATTCGTGGGGCAAGAATCGGCGACAGGCCGGTTTCGTCGACGACGTCGACACTTAGCCGCAGCTCGTCCTCAAGAGCCTGCTTGAAGGCAATCACGTCGAGAATCGTTGCCGTCTTCGGAAACCTGGCAAGGATGTCCACGTCGCTGCGCTCGGTCGCCGACCCGCGCGAATAGGACCCAAACAGGCGTACGTTGACAACGCCGTGCACCTTCGCTAGGCGCCGAACAGTCTCTATTTGGCTGCTAGTCAGTGTTGCCATTGATCCTCAAGAGTGTACTGAATCCGAATTCAAAAGATTCTGAACGATGAGAATCTTCGCCACCGAATGGCCGAAGCCGGACGTAATCTCGTTAAGCAAAGTACGGGAGCGTCCGCGCGGTACGCTATAGCCATAGCAGACCTCGCCAACGCGTTCCACGAAGAAAACCCATGACCGACGAGAGCAGATACCCTTTATTGACCGCCCTGACGACCCCGGCGGATATCCACAGCCTTTCGCGCCCCGAGTTGCATCAACTCGCCAACGAGGTTCGCCAAGCGATTATCGATAAGGTCAGCGTTACCGGCGGCCACTTCGCAAGTAACCTCGGCACGGTCGAGTTGACGGTGGCGCTTTTTGCTACGTACAAACTCCCACCTGACAAGATCTGCTGGGACACAGGGCATCAGTCGTATCCGCACAAGCTGCTAACCGGAAGGCTTTCACAATTCGGCGGGTTGCGGCAGACCGGCGGCATCAGCGGATTCCTACGGCTCACCGAGAGCGAACACGACCACTGGGGCGCCGGCCACGCTTCGACGGCGATCTCGGCGGGGCTGGGTTACGCGGTGGCGCGGGACAAGCTGGGCGGATCGGAGCGGGTCGTAGCGATTACAGGCGATGCGGCGATGACCGGCGGCATGGCATGGGAAGCGCTCAACAATGCAGCTTCTCTGGACACGGATTTGACGCTAGTGCTGAACGACAACAACATGTCGATCGCGAATAGCGTTGGATCGCTTTCGAATCACTTTGCGAAATTAAGAAGCAGGCCGTGGTTCCAAGAAACCGAGCGCAAGGTTCGCGCTGCTGTCGAAAAACTGCCGAAGCCGATGGTTAAAGCCGCGGCGGGCCTGAAGCACGGTGTTGCTCACTATTTCGCTCCGGAAGATACCGGCGCGATTTTTGAAGAATTAGGATTCGACTATATTGGTCCGATCGATGGACATAACTTGGACGTGTTGCTCGACGTGTTTGCAAATGTTCGCGATTTGAAAGGTCCCGTATTCGTACACGCGATCACCGTAAAAGGGAAGGGCTACGATGTCGCTGAGGGCGACGCTCGTAAATGGCATGGCGTTGTGCCGTTCGATGCCGATAAGTGTGAAATGCCCTCCTCGGGCGGCGGTCCGGTTTCGTACACGAATATGTTCGGCGAAACGCTTCTATCGCTCGCGAAGGAAGACCCGAAGGTCATTGCAATTACTGCAGCCATGCCCGATGGTACAGGGCTCACGAAATTCTCGAAAGAACTGCCCGACCAATATTACGACGTCGGCATTGCCGAACAGCACGCCGTTACATTTGCCGCAGGGCTTGCTGCCGGCGGACTTAAGCCAGCCTGCACGATTTATTCGACGTTTTTGCAGCGTGGTTACGATCAGGTGCTACACGATGTTGCGCTTCAAAATCTGCCTGTGCGATTCTTTATGGACCGCGGCGGTCTCGTAGGAGCCGACGGCGCTACGCACCACGGCGCATTCGATATCAGTTATCTAATGCCCGTTCCGAATTTCGTAATCATGGCGCCGCGCGACACCACCGAGCTTGCCGAAATGGTGCGATTTGCTATGGCTTACGACAAGAGTCCGATAGCCGTCCGGTATCCGCGTGGCTCCGCCGATGACACGCTGCCGGAATCACGAACGGCTATTCAATTTGGCAAAGCAGAAACGCTGCGTACCGGAAGTGACGTCGGCCTTATCGGAATCGGAAGCACGACGTCCTTGCTCAACCGTGCAGCTGCCTCCCTCGCAGAAGACGGAATATCGGCGGAGGTCATGAACGCAAGATTTGCAAAGCCTCTGGATAAAGAGGCGATCTTGAGCCTTGCGCGAAAAACGCGGCGGTTAGTCGTCGCAGAAGAAAACGTCGCTCCGGGCGGTTTCGGCGAAGCCGTGATGCGGCTACTCCACGATAATGGACTGCAAAATGTCCAATTGTCGCTACATGCTTTACCGGATAGATTTATTGAGCACGGCTCCCAAAGCGATCTTTTGCGAGAAGCGAATTTGACGGTTTCCGCTTTTGTGGAAGCCGCTAAAGACTTGATCGGGATTGAGAAATGAAAGAACCGAAAACAGTCGAGGAATACCTGTCCACTATGCCCGACGACAAACGGGAGGAACTCGAAAAACTCAGGACAGTTGTCAAGAAGAATTTACCGAAAGGGGTGGAAGAAGGAATCTGTTACGGAATCATCGGCTACTTCGTTCCGCATTCAATTTATCCAGACGGTTATCATTGCGACCCGGAAATGCCGCTTCCATACGGGGGCATTGCAATGCGCAAGAATTTCCTGACGCTCTACCTGAACACGCTTTACTATCGCGACAGCGATCGAGAATGGTTCGAGAAAGAGTACGCGAAAACCGGCAAGAAACTCGATATGGGCAAGTCATGCATCAGGTTCAAAAAGGCCGATGATATCCCGCTCGAGTTAATCGGCAAAGCGATCGCCCGCGTGCCGGTAAAAGATTTTATCAAGTGGTATGAATCGTCAACGCCTGTACAAAAGCACAAGGCAAAGAAAAAAGGAATTGCTGCCTCCGATTAATCGGAGGCAGCATCTGTCAGTTATCGGCCCGGAACGCAAAGGCAGGAGGAAGTGATTTTGACTTCCGAGTCCGCCCAGGCTGCCTTGAACTCCTTCTCAATTGCAGCCGATTGCGGCTTGCCTTGAGCCTTCAGGCTCGATTGCAAACCGTACAGCGACCAGCCGTTGTGAGGAAGCTTCTTGAGGTCGTCGCGATAGACCTGCTCCGCCTCTTTGTAGCGCTTCATCTGGAAGAGAACCGCCCCGAGTGTGTGCCGCGTCGGTTGAATCCAGTCCGGAGGTTCCGAGTAGGTCAGCATATCCTCGCGCCGAACGGCCTCTCGAAGCTCCTTGATCGCGGCGTCGCTCTTGCCTTCGGCATAAAGAATCTCACCATTCATCAGGTGATGCGCGACGGCGGCGATGTCGGTCGATCGGCTCTGCCCAAAGATGCCGTCCTTCGGAATGTGTGGGCGGAGCACGTAGAACATGGATTGCTCTGCGCGCGCTTCCACCGGCATTCCCTTGGCCGCGTAGGACACGCTTCGCGCGGCTCGACGCAACGTACGCGACAACGGGAACCTCTCAGGCACCTCGCCCAGGGCGAGAACTTCGTCCCACATGCCGAATCGCTTCCGCACCTCGAAGGGCATCGCAAAGAACCCATCGACAAACGGGGCTGCCTGCTCTTGGAAGTCCTCCGGCATTTCGGCAACCATTGTGTCGATTGCCTCGATCGCCTTGGACTTCTGACCCAGCATCATGGCGGCGAACGACAACATGTGGTGGTTGTGCGCCATGTAGATGCGGTAGATGAACTGGTCGGGTCGCTGCTCACGATAGGCCTTGTCGGCGGCAATCGCTTTGGCGTTCGCGGTCACGGCTTTGCGCCACGCGCCGATGCGGACGTCGAGATGCGAAGGCATGTGCACGTTATGCCCAAGACCCGGCTGTAGGTCGCGGAGGCGGTCTGCTACCCCTTTGGCCTTCTCCGGGTTGGGGGAGGCCTCCATGGCGTGGATGTAAAGGTGTAGGGCTAGCGGATGGTTCTTGTTCAGCTTCATTACGCCTTCTAGCGTTCTGACAACTTCGAGAATCCCCGGCCTGGGCTTGCCAGCCGGCGTCCACGTGTCCCACGGCGACAGGTCCATGAGTGACTCGGCGAACAACGCGCCGATGTCTGCATCCTTCGGATACTGTGCCCAAAGCTTGCGCATCGAGACTGCGAATGCTTTGTTTAAGGGGCCGCGATCTGCGGGCTGCGGATGCTTGAAGCGCACCATCGTGGCTTTGATCAGTGCGCGGTCTACCGGGCGAGCCGTAGAAATCAGCGCTATCGCCTTTTTCAGCGACTCGGAGGCTTCTTGCTCCTCTTCCGGCATGACCATCATATTGTTGATGTGTGGGCCGTTCGCCATCGCGAGGCCCCACCATGCCATGGCGGAGTTGGGATCGTGCCGCGCTGCGGCACGGAAGGATCGTTTCGCCTCACCGTGGTTGAAGGCGTACATGAAGTTCAGGCCCTGGTCGAAAAACTGCTTGGCCTTACCTGCTTGAATCACGACCGGCCGAACGTGAGGGCCGGTGCCAGGGAAAAGAATCTCTTCATCCTGAACGGCCGGTGCCGCCAGAAGAGCAATTGTTATGAGCGTGGTTAACACTTCTATCCTCCTGCAAGGGATTGCATTGGAATTGTAACCACATTAATCAAAAAAACGGGACGTTTCGTAAGACGAAAGTCCCGTTTTTTCAAACAAAGGCGAAGATTTACGGACGTGTTACACGCCAGATCGCCTGATCCCAAGAGATCCGCCAAGGATAGAGAAACACCGGCCCTTGAGCCTTATAGCTCAGGCGCGTTCGCATTTGGCGCGAGGTCTGGTGTACGTAGTGCGAGGCTGTTCCGGGAGCAACGACTTCCATCACAGACTCAGTCGTGGTCACATTACGCGTATCCGCCAGCACCCAGGCAGACGTGCTGTAGTTCCAGAATTCCAGCTGCTGCTGGACGTTGGCAGCAGTGCCTTTGTTCTCAATGTGCATGGCAACCGCCGTAGGCAACGTGGTCGTGGAAGTCGAAACCAGCTCGATTCGCAACGGAGGCTGTGAGGTATTGAATACGATTCCAGGGCCGGCGACCAAGTAGAAGTTGTCACTGTCCCATAGGTCCGAAACCTCTCCGGAAACCGGCGTCCCCGGCACATAGGTAAAGCTGCTGGGCACCCTCGTCTCAACGACGCCGCTCGGGTTTGCTTCGATCTTCAAAAGCATATTGGCTTCGTTGCCGGCCTCCCAAACGTCGATCTCGGTCTCGTCGAAAATGCCGTCCGGCTCAAAGTCGAAGTAGAAAGACTCTTGGCTGCTTCCCGGGTTGGGGAAGCCCCGGCTGAAAACGTTATCGAACTCCGTGCGGAACGGACCGTTCTCGTTTCCGTTACGGAATTGCTGAGCGAAATAGAGCGCGTTCTGGGTAGAGCTAAGGCCAAATCCGGAAACGTTGATCGTGATCTTGTAAGTGTTTGGAAGTGGCGCAATAGCGTTTAGTAGGGCCAACGAGAGCGGGCCGCCGAAATCCATCGCCGGGTTTGTGAATGCCATGACTCCGCCGCCGAGTCCGGGCGTGAAAGTCTTGTAGCCCGTCCAACGAATGAAGACTTCGCCGCTCGTGCTTGTGGTGTTGGCATTGATGCCGAACGTGAAAAACTGCCAGATGGAATTGGCACCGTTCACCATGATGATGTCGTCGAGTGCGCTCGGCATAGGGATGCCGGAAGCGATGTAGGACCCCGGGCCGTGGTCGTTTTCATAGACAGTCTCCAAGTCCGTCCCAAACTGGGCGGGCGGTCGCGTAGGCAAGACCCCCAACGGGATTGCCTCGATCGTCACCGGCACCTTGCGTCCTTCCAGCGATATCTTCCTGCCTTCAGCGTCCGTGAAGTAGCCGTAGGAAATCACCATTTCGCCGCTGATCGTGCTCTGAGCGACGGCGCATAAAGAGAATAGGAGGGCGCATGCCCCAGTCAACAAACTCCGCATATTTTTATCCGAGATCAGTCTCACCCTTTGGACGGCAACCCGCGCCCGTGAGTTCCGGGCAAAAATCACATTTTTGCGAGCCACGGCGTAAGAAGTAGTGATGCGAACACAATGGTTACTTCTTACTCTAAGTGCCGCGCTCTTGGCGGCAGGCTGCAGCAAAGAGCCGACATCGGCAACGGCAGAGAGGCGCGACGTCGTGGGAATGGAAACCTACGACTCCGAACTTATCACCCCTCTAACTGATCAAGCGGCGGTGATGCCAACTTACCGAGCCCCTGTCGAGCAAGTCATGGCGACTGTGGGAGCGTCGGTAAACAAAGGCGACGTTCTCGTGCAGCTATCGTTCCCGAGCGCCGATGCCGCCTACCAGCAAGCCCAGGCGAACGTCAAAGCGGCTGAGTCCAACCTCGAGCAGGCGCGCTCGCAATACGACGAGGTCGTCGACCAGTGGCAGAAGCAGGTGCTGCAGCTACGGAAGGCACGAGCCGCCGGCGAGCCGGTAGACGATTTCGAACTGGCATCCGCCGAACGCGAACTCGCGGACGCCCAGAAGGTTCGAAACCGCGCAATCGCTCCGTATTCGGAAGCCCTCGTGCAAGCCCAGCAGGTCATGAACGACACCAAGGCCGGCGCGAAAATGGCTTCGATCCGCGCGCCGATTACCGGTACGGTCCTCGAGATAAATGCCCAGCCCGGCCAAGAAGTCGGGGCCGATCGCGATGAGCGCATCGCATTCATTGTCGACCTCGAGGCGCTTGAAGTCCACGTTCGCATACCCTCCGACGCCAAAATAGAAGAGGGCGATAAGTTTTTCCTGAAGTTCAAGGACATTCCGAACGAGGACTTCGAAGGGACCGTCTCGAAGGTCTCAACACTCGCCGGTGAAGCAGGCGTTCGCAACGCAGTCGTCCAGTTCCAGAACTCCATGGGCCTCGTCAAGCCGGGCATGTCGCCCACCGCTTCGAT
>JBDSVQ010000020.1:0-6300 GCA_039927135.1 Fimbriimonadales bacterium
TGGGGAGGCCGCTTTTTTGTCGGTAACATTACGTTTACGCATGGATCGACCAGTCGTGGCGGTTTGGAAGCGGCCGAAGGTTCTTCGGCTGCTTCTTATTGCGCTCGCTGCCGAGCTCGGGTTCGCGGTTCTGAACGTTTCGGTAATGCCGGTGTTCTTGGAGTCGCGCGATATGAGCGGAAAAGTCATTTCCGCGGTATTTGCAGTTTTCCTATTATCCGAGGCTCTACTAAAAGGCATCGCAGGGCATTGGGCTGATGTATATGGTCGGCGTATTTTCTTGGTCTTGGCTCCGTGCCTAATGGTGTTCACGCCGTTGATTACGCTAGCCGTGCCCGAGGGGGCTGCCTACGCGATTCCGGCGTATCTTGGGCTCAGGGTTATCGACGGGCTCGCGGCAGCAATGCTTTGGCCGGCGCTTTATGCCGCCGTCGGAGAGGCTGTCGACGTCGGAGAGAAGGCTCAAGGTATGAGCCTTCTCAACGTTTGTTTTATGATCGGCCTCGCGACCGGCCCACTCGTCGGTGGATTTATGAACGACCGATTAGGATCGCTTACGCCAAGTTTTTACTTGGCTTCGGCGCTTTTTGCGGGCACTGCGTTGGTTGCCGTATTGTTTTCCAAACGCGACAGTAGGAAACATCGACTTGCGCAAGGCGAGGAGTTAGAGGAGCATGGGCTGCGCGACCTTTGGGAATGCGCGAAGTCGATTCCTAAAGTTCTCTTGCTGGCAGTCGTGGTGTTCTTTGGAGCGGGAATTTTGGCGCCCGTTCTCAAGCTCATGGCGTCGCGAATATACGGACTAACCGAGACCGAATTTGGTTTGCTTTTATTGCCGGCGGCTCTGGCGATGGCGTTCTTGGGAATCCCGTTGGGCAGATGGGCTGAGAAAATTGGCAGCAGTCGCGCCGTGCAAGTGGGCGTGATTCTGTCTGCTGTCGGCATGTGGCTTGTTGCGATGGGCGCCTGGCTGCCGGTCGCGCGCGGCTTGGCGGTTTTGGGCGTTTCCGGCGCGCTTGTGGGCGTCGGTTTCTTGGTATCGGTTCCCGCGTGGCAGGCGTTTGTCAGCCACATAAATCCCAAGAAAGCTGGCTCGTTTTTGGGCGCGGTTATGACGGCGCAAGGCATCGGAGCGATTCTTGGTGTGCCAATCGGCGGAATGCTCTATGATGCCGACACGTATTTACCCGTTATCGCCTGCGCCGCCGTCTTGTCGATCAGCGCAGCGGTTTCACCGTTAGCCGTTCCCGCAAAATCAGATCTTGATGTTGAAGGGAGCGACGACCTTGATGATGAGCCTCTCTGAAAATTCGTCGGTGTTCGGATCGCCGAGTATTACAAAGTATTCAATCCCTTTGCCACCGGAATGTCGATATGAAAGATACCAATTCGTTGAGTCGTCCCGAATCACCGCACGGCCAACGATCGAGCGATAGCGATCCAATTCGTACGAGAGTCCAATGACATTCTGTATGAAATCCTGGTTGCCGATTTCAACATACTGAGCGGAGCCGGTTAGCGTTAGATTTGATGGGAAACGCCAACGGACATCGCCGCCAACTTCCAAGTAATCCTCATCGCCTGCGGTTCCTGTCGTAAACCCGAGGCCGAACTGGTGATGTGGATCTTGATGGGGATATGCAAACCAAAGGCCACCAAACGCGTCCGACGAATCGAAGAAATCGAAGTCGACATAGAAGGCTTCGACCTCTATGCCGTTACGAAAGGCGCCTTCCCAAACGGCATCCCACCCTTTCATGAAAGTTCCTGTGCCGTCGAGGCGATCATAGTTCACGCCTTCCACAATCGCAAACACGCTGTTTAGAGGACCGCTTCGATATTGGGCGTTATAGCCAAAATGGCCCGCGGTCCCGATATGGCCTCGGCGCGGCGCGAAGCCAAAACGTGGGAAAAAGTTGGCATCGATTCGCTGCCAGCCTAGGCCACTGAAGACCCTCCCGTCGCTGTAGTTGAGGTCGAGGTCGTATCTTTCTCCATCGCCGAATTGCGCATCTTGGGTGCCGTTAAAGAGTGCGTGTGTCCCCCATCTTGGACCCTGCCAGTTTCCCTGAATGCCGTAGGCTTGGTTCTCAAAGCCGTTCTTTTCTGATCCGACAAATCCGCCCACAATGCTTGACCTGCCGAAGCCTTTTCTAAAGCGCACTACGCCGACGTTTTCATCACCTGAACGTGTCGTAGCGAGTGCGCCGAAGCTCAATTCGTTCGGCAAATTGCCGAATGCTTTTACGCCGAAATCAATAGCACCCACTCGTTGCGGACTGAACAACTGCGCGCTCATTCCGCCTATTCGAAAGTGCTCCGACCCCTCGACGAAGAACGGCCTACGTTCTTCCGCAAGGCGCTCGAATCGTGAAAACTCGACCCCAAGTAACGCGCCTTCGATGTTCTCAAAGTCCGGGTTTATCGTGCCAAGGGTTGTAATTTGGCTATTCGGCAGGTATCGAAAGTCGACTCCTGCCTTGAACCGAAATTCGTCGTCCTCAAATCCTGTAATCGCAAAGGGGAGTGCTTGAATTTGATCCGAGGTCTGTACCGCGGGCACTTCGACATCTTGCCAAATGGCGTTCATTTCCATTCGGTCTTGTGGCCCGATGTTAGAAAACAGGGAGACTTCACTCTCTCGTGCTACAAACCTCCCGAAATTGATGATGATTCGACGTTTTCCGGCGGTCGGCGGGTAGAGGACTCTCCATGGGATACGGACTTCGATTTCGTAGCCCGTTTCGGTCATTCGGCCGACAGTCTCCCACTCACCTTGCCATTCAACTTTGTCTGCTCGTCCGCCCGCTAGTTTCGCGGTGTTTCCACCCCGAGCGTTGAATTCGAATTGGCTGTATTCGTTGCCGTGAACGTTACCGTACGGATTCACCAATAGCAGGATGCGATCATCCGATTCAACGTTGCCCTGCCGCCGATACTCGGTCATTCTGATTCCGGAGGGGTTCGGGTCGGTGCAGATAAATGCGAAGTAGAGATTTTTGTCGTCGTAGCCTGCAAAAAACTTGGTCGGAAACTTGCTTATCTGTCCCGTGCTCTGCTCCAGAAAATCTGTGCCCGTGAATGCCGCTGCCCATTCCGCCTTTTGAATGGTTCCATCGATAGTCGGTGGGGTGGCTAGTTTGCCACCCGTCATGACCTTTGGTTCGTCCGCTCCCATGAAACCGGCCGCCAGTACGACGGCCGGTAAGACAAAGTTCATGAAGAGCGTTACGTAATCACGGGGCAGTTTGGTTGCCGGAATCGACGTACGGACTCCTGAGATGAACTGGTTTGTCCTTTGCGCGTACCCTGGTGTTCAGCATTTCGACGCCGACGGCAAACGCCATCGCGAAGTATGTGTAGCCCTTTGGTATGTGTTGGCCGGCACCTTCTGCAATCAGATTGACTCCGATTAGGACCAAGAACGCAAGCGCAAGCACCTTGAGAGTTGGATGCTGTTCGACGAAGTGACCAACGCGCCGACCGTAAACCAACATGAGAATGGTTGAAACGACGACCGCCAGAATCATCATCGAAACCTCGTCGACCATTCCGATGGCGGTGATGACGCTGTCTAGGGAGAAAACTATGTTGATGATCGCGATCTGTGCGACCACAGCCCCGAATTTGGCAATGACCTTTGCCGAGGCGGAACCCTCTTCGCCCTCGAGCTTTTCATGGATTTCTTTGACGGCTTTGTAAATGAGGAATAGTCCGCCGAGTAGCAGTATCAGTTCCTTGCCGCTAACCCCATGACCGCCAAGGCTGAAGAGGTCCTTCTCTAAGCCCAGAACCCAACCGAGGGCGAGCAAAAGAAGAACGCGTAGCCCAAGGGCGAGGCCCAGGCCGAGTTTCCACGCCCGCATCTGCTCTTCTTTGCGCAGCTTGCCGGCAAGGATGGAAATGAAGATGACGTTATCCACCCCCAATACAATCTCGAGCGCGGTAAGCGCTAGGAGTGCTCCCCATGCCGCCGGGTCCGTCATCCAATTCAGCCATTCCATAGGCGAGGAGTTTGGTCCAAAAACGCGAGTTCGTGCGTAGTACAACTGTAAGGTGCCGCTCTGTCGGCATTCAGACACTGGAGGAACTAAATGCGAAACCGAATCTTCGTCGCTTTCTTGGCAACCTGTGCTGCGGCGTCAGCGATGGCCGTAACCGTAGATTTCAAAGGGGCGGTCGTCAAACCTGGATCGATTACCCTAGAAACAAATACCTGCCTTCGTCAAGCTATCGATGCTGCCGGAGGGCTTTCAGGCAATGCCGACCCCATGGCTATCTCGATCGTTCGAGCCGATGGGGTCGCGACCCAGGTGGACCTAACGAAGTTGGGTCCTACGCCGATGTTAAAGGCAGGAGACGTGGTCACAGTGCCTGAGTTCGACTCAAGCAAGTATGTGATGGTCGCCGGCGCCGTTTCAAATCCTGGCGCGCTCCCTTACCATGACGGAATCACCGTTGGTGAGGTGCTGAAGTCCGCTCGGCCGTTTGATGACATCGATATTGACAAGGTACGTATCGTCGATAAAAACGGCGTGAAGGCGCTGCCTGAAGGAATCACCGAAGAAGCGCTTTACACCATGGTGCTAGCGCCCGGCGAGGCTGTTAAGGTCAATTATCCAGGGCAATCGTTTAGCAATCGCGAGCTGATTATCGTGATTGCGGTTGTTGTGTTAATCCTTCTACTTCGTTAGGCGCAATGCAATAACGATGGGCCGTCGGCGGATTCGCCGACGGCCCGTTCTTTTTAAAGCGCCTATCGGCGACGGACCCACTTTGCTTCGAGGTCCGCTATCGCTAGCCTTCCAGGTCCGAGAATCATGAGCGCTAAGGCAAGCAACATCAGCACGAAGGTGTATTCGTATCCCTTATCCGCAAGGAAGAATCCTTTTGCGAAGTGAACTTTGAACATGGCGACGCCCATCGTGATCGCAAGTCCCAGCGAAGCCAATCTTGTGAAGAGACCGATGTGCACGGCGACTCCGCCGAAGAATTCGGTGAATGCGGCTAAGTAGGCCAGCGGTGACGGAATCCCGCCTTGGCTCATGTTAGCTACCGTCGTGGCCAACCCGTCTCCCCCGAACCAACCGAAGACTTTCTGACCACCGTGTGCGATGAAGACGACGGCGAGTGCGATACGAAGCAGTAGTATCCCCGCGTCCGTTGCCGTGATTGTGTTCGAGCGGTGTGCTGAGTTTGTGTATGGAGTTGAGGATGCCATGTCGTTCACTATAACTTATATACTGCTATAATTACAATAGCAATCGTAAGTTTGCCTTACACTTTCAGTACGGCTGAGGCATTCCAAGGAGCATCAGCTATAATATGTAAAGCACGTGTCGCACCACGCTTTTTGCCCGATAGCCGCAACTCTGGATCTCTTGAACTCCAGGTGGACACTTCATATCGTCCACTCTCTCCTTGCTCGGCCGATGCGTTTCAACGAGATCGCTCGTGAGCTGAACATCAACCCTAGGACCTTGTGTCAGCGGCTGAGGGAGTTGGAGGATGCAGGCATCGTAGAACGGAACGTCGTCAGCGAGATGCCGCCGAACGTTGAGTACGGGATGACGGAGAAGGGACAAGCCCTCAACTCCATTCTTGATTCACTAGAAGATTGGGGCAAAGCCTGGATGGACCGCAAAGAGCCTGCGGTGCTGCCTTGAACCCTAGCGAGTTACCTACGCACGTCGGCATCATCATGGACGGCAACGGCCGTTGGGCCACCGAGCGTGGCTTACCAAGGCTGCTGGGGCACCGTGAAGGCTATAAGACGCTTCGCACCGTCCTGCTAGCGGCAAACGACCTCGGCTTGAAGTACCTCACCGTGTACGCCTTTAGCGCCGAGAACTGGAAGAGGCCCAAGGACGAAGTAGATGGCCTCATGGCACTTATCGAACGCGCCGCTATCGACGAGCTGCGGATCATGCACCAGAACGGAGTTAGGGTTCGGACCGCCGGAAGGCTGCACGAGGTCCCGGAGGGGCTGCAGAAAGCCCTGCGAGACGGTGTAGAGACCACGAAGGACAACCGCGGCATCACCTTCACGCTAGCCATCAACTACGGCGGCAGGGCTGAGATAGTCGACGCAGCCAACCTTGCCATTGCCGAGGGGGCGACGTCGGTTAGTGAGGAAGCGATCAGCTCCCATCTGTACAACCCGGATATCCCTGAGCCGGACCTGCTCGTTCGAACGGCGGGCGAGATGCGCCTTAGCAACTTTCTACTCTGGCAGGGCGCCTACGCGGAGCTTGTGGTTGTCGACAGGCCTTGGCCGGATTTTACGGAACAGGATCTGGT
>JBDSVQ010000021.1:0-7674 GCA_039927135.1 Fimbriimonadales bacterium
CTCATCC
This sequence comes from Fimbriimonadales bacterium, assembly GCA_039927135.1. Classification (GTDB taxonomy): domain Bacteria; phylum Armatimonadota; class Fimbriimonadia; order Fimbriimonadales; family ATM1; genus JACDEQ01. Next base: position 8 of record JBDSVQ010000021.1, read on the forward strand.
AACGTAATCTGCGCGACCTTTCCTGTAATCCCATACGGCCGCAAGTCAATCAACATCAGATGACCTTCCGTCCCTCCACTCACGACCCGAAAACCGTTAGAAACCATCGCGGCCGCTAGCGCATCGGCATTGGCACGCACCTGTTTGGCATACACCTTAAACGCAGGCTGCAACGCTTCCTGATAACAAACCGCTTTACCAGCAATGCAATGCATCAGCGGCCCGCCTTGCAAACCGGGAAACACCATCTTATCAATCAACTTCCCAATCTCCAAATCGTTCGAAAGCACCATCCCACCGCGCGGCCCACGCAGAGTCTTATGCGTGGTGCTGGTCACCACGTGCGCATGCGGCACCGGGTTCGGGTACTCGCCTGCAGCGATCAATCCGGCGGGATGCGCCATGTCGGTCATGAGATAAGCCCCAACCGAGTCGGCAATTTCCTTAAACCGCGCAAAGTCGATCTGCCTACTATAAGCCGTCGCACCACTAACAATAATCTGCGGCTTATGCTCCTCAGCCAACCGCGCAATCTCGTCGTAGTCAAGCTGCTCGGTGTCCTCCCGCACTCCGTACGGGATCACTTCATAAAGCTTGCCGGTAAAATTCACGGGGCTGCCGTGAGTCAAATGCCCACCGTGCGCGAGGTTCATCGCCAGCATCTTGTCGCCCGGCTTCAGCAATGCAAAATACACCGCCATGTTCGCACTCGCTCCGCTATGCGGCTGAACATTCGCCCACTCAGCGCCGAACAGCTCTTTCGCACGGTCAATGGCAAGCGTCTCGACCTCGTCCATAAAATCGCAGCCACCGTAGTATCGCTTGCCGGGATAGCCCTCAGCGTACTTGTCGGTCATCACGCTGCCGACAGCCTCGCGGACGGCCTTGCTGGCGATGTTCTCGCTGGCGATCAGCTCCAGGTTGGTTTCCTGACGGGTCTCCTCCTTGCGGATTATCGTGGAAACTTCAGGGTCGGTCTGCGCAAGGATCTGCGTGCGCTGGGCCTGGACATCTGCGTTGGCTGCTTTTAGGGACATCGGGTTAGATTATGGCGGGAACGTGACCGCTACCGTTCGCCTCGAATGAACAAAACCGGTGAACGCGGGTCCGCACGAGATTCCTGTGTTGGCGGTCGCTCAGGCCACCGGAGAAACATTCGGTCAACTGCTTTTGACTTCCAACAATCGCTCGTATCATTTGCGGGCCATCGACATCGAGCCGCTGGACCCGTAAGCCTCGCTACCGGCGTAATCGTAGCGCCCAAGCGTAACGCACGTTTCGCGAAAGCGTCGTATGTGTACCTAAACTGATGCCGAGTTACAGGCGGCACGAACTTACAAAAGGAGCACGAAGAAGTGAAACGTACATTACTGACTCTGGGCGCAACAGCCATGTTGGCAACTGGCGCACTCGCCCAAATCGACGACCTCATCAAGCGCGAAAGGATGCCCGAGACGGAGGCGGCGGCTGCCGTCGCGATCTCGCGCGGCCTCGGCCTTCGACTCGACTACGTCGTACGCGTCAAGAAAGACCTCCGGCCTCGCGTTTGGGACCTCGGCCCGGTCTTCTACATCAGCGAGCGGAACAATGTTGATCCGCGACGCGTTTGGGAAGAGCACCGCAGAGGCGCATCCTGGATGGAAATCGACCGGGACCGCGGACGCGGTGGTAACGGCGGATACAGTGGACGTGGTGGCTACGGTAATGAGCCTTACGGACGCGGCAATTGGGACGATGACAACGACTTCTATCGAGATCGTTACGACGACCAATATCGCAACCGCAAAGGCGGACTTTCAGACCTCCTCGGCGACATCCTCGGACGGCGCGATGACGACAACTATTATCGCGACAACCGCGGACGATACGGCCGAGATACCGACAAGCAGTACGAGCAGCAGGTGTGGGATCAGATCCTACGCCGCGCCAGCGGACACGGCGTAAGCCGAACGTGGCGTTACGTGGATCATGGCGCGCACATCGGTGACATCGCGATGGCGTCGCACATTGCCCAGATAGCACGCACCCAACCTGAGCGCGTGATGGACGAACTGATGCGAACACGCAATTGGAAACGCGTTCGTGAGAAGTTCAACATCGGCTCGGATTGGGAAAGTCGTGGACGCTATCGAGACGATGACAAGTATCGCGACGACGACAGGTATCGCGACGACGGCCGCGGACGTCGGAGAGGACGCGATATCTGGGACGATATCTTCGACATCATCCGCTAAGACCGCAGGCAGGTCTACCAGCCCCCGCTCCGGCGGGGGCTTTTCTATTTAATCGGTCGACTCCCACTCATAACCTGCGAAGGCGTCGCTGGAATTCGCCCGTGAATACGTTACGCCGTAGCTCGTAGCGATAGGTGTGCATCACGCCAACAGTTCTCCCACCGCCTGTGAACGTGCCCAGGTGAACCCACGGAGTGGCCAAACAAACCAACCGACCATCGCAGCAACTAAACAGAGAAGCGTGATGAGGGAGCCGCCAAAGATGCGCAGAGGCGCGCAACGCATGTTTGCATGATGGCATCCGGCTGCATATGGCGTATGCTAAAGGCATGAAACTCAACGAGTGGGCGGCGACGATGAAGACGCAGATTTATGAAGAGTTGAATGTAGGCAAGCGTCCGCCCGTGGGTAAGTTTGATGAGCATATCCTTCGAGAGGCGCAGGTCAAGGGCAAGCCGCAGATGGGTGCGACGACGTACTCGCCTGTGTCGGCAGTGTTTGAGTTCATTTTTCCCGATTCGAACTCGTCGGCGACGGTGCTGCAGGTTGTGGTGGAGCCGCCTGAGCGGATTGTGTTTCTGCCGGTTCCTGAGTGGGTGATGGAAGAGATTTGGCAGGGAGACGTGTCGGGCTCGCCGCATTTTGAGAGCGAGGCGGTGGAGTTGATGCGTCGCTTTTCTGCCGAATTGGAGCCCGGGGCGAACGATAGGCACTTTGGGCCGCAGCCCGCGAAGCGGCGAGAGTAAACTACGCATCGCTGGGGCGAGTGGCGGAATTGGCAGACGCGCTGGATTTAGGTTCCAGTGCCGCGAGGCGTGAGGGTTCGAGTCCCTCCTTGCCCACCAGGTTTGATACAATAGGCCATGACCACGCGGCATTCGGTCGGGGCTGGAGCGTTGCTGCTCGTTGCTTTCTTCGCGACGGCATGCTTCCTGCCCGCCTCGGACGAATCAAACAGCGGCGGAGGCCGATCTGACTCTCAGATCAAAGACTACCAAAGCTGGCATCTGGTCAACACCGAGCCCGTTCTCATGGATCTCTTTGTTGCGACATTATGTGTGCCAACGCCGCCGCAGTACGCGCCCGATAATCCGCATATGCCCAAATACATCAAGGTTTATGTAAACGACATTGGAACAGAAGCAATGCTGTCGGCAGAGCCGATTGTGTTTCCTGTTGGGTCGGTCATCGTAAAAGAGAAGTTAAAGAAGGTTGACGAAAAGAAGCCGGAGCTATTGACGATCATGATAAAGCGTGCAGTGAGTACGCCACCCTCGGTCCAGGACTGGGAGTTCATAACCTCGACAGATCAGAAGCACATTGCCAAGGGTGGCGACGTGTCGCATTGTGTTTCTTGCCATACGGGGCAGCAAGAAACGGACTTTGTCTACAAATCGTACTTGAACAAGAAATAGGGCGTCAGAAAAATTGCGACAATCTTCACCGCAAGGGATAACCGAGTTCTGATTAGCCCTTCCGACTCCGCCACCGAGAAGCCCAACCCTCTTTCGTAACTTGCCGCGTGCGCCCAACCGCCAATGCGTCCGCGGGGACGTCCTCGGTAATCACGCTTCCGGCGGCAATAAACGCGCCCTCGCCGATCGTAACGGGGGCGACTAATGTCGAATTTGAGCCAACAAAAGCGCCGTTTCCGATATCAGTGCGGTGCTTTGCGAAGCCATCGTAATTGCAAGTGATCGTTCCTGCTCCGATTTTCGCGCCGACCCCAACGGTTGCATCGCCATCGTAGGTTAGGTGAGAAAGTGACGATTTATCGCCGACTTCAGCATTCTTCAATTCCACGAAATTTCCGATCTTTACGCCCTCACCGATTTTGGTGTGCGGGCGCACGTTCGCGTACGGTCCGATGCGGGTGCCGGCGCCGACGGAAGCCCGCGACAAGTGGCTCATGAATACCGTGCACGCGTCGCCAACTTCGCAATCGGTTATTCGCGTCATTGGGCCGATAATGCACTTCGAGCCGATGCGCGTAAATCCTTCCAAGACGGTCATTGGTTCAATAACTGTGTCTTCTGCGATTTCAACGTCAACGTCGATGTACGTTGTTGCAGGGTCTACGATTGTGATTCCGTTAATGGCGTGCCGTCTAAGAACATTCTTGCGGAGAACAGCGGCGGCTTCGGTTAGTTGCCAGCGGTCGTTTACTCCGCGCATTAAATCGGCGTCGTCGAAAATCAGCGTTTCTACGCAGCCGCCTGATGCACTAATCATTTCTGCGAGATCGGTTAAATAGTATTCGCCCTTCGCATTATTGTTTGAAAGTTTGGGGAGCATTTCGCGGATGACGCTTGCATCGAAACAATAGAAGGCCGCATTGATTTCTTTAATCAGCCGCTGGTCCGGAGATGCGTCGTTGTGCTCCACGATCGCAGCCGCGCGATCACCCTCGCGCACTACGCGCCCGTAGCCGCCCGGGTCGTCCAATAGACAGGTGCCGATCACCATCGAGGCGCCGGTTTCGGTTTTACGAGCCACGAGCGCCTTCATCGCCTCGGCTGTCACCAAAGGCGAATCGCCAGTTCCTACTATAACGATGCCGTCGAAGCCATCCAGCGCGGGCATCGCGCACTGGCAAGCGTGACCGGTTCCGTGCTGTTCTTGCTGCAAGGCGTACTGGTAGCGGTCACCGAAAGCGGCCTTCATGGCGTCGGCACCATGCCCGACAACCAACACGATCCTGTTGGCCCCCGCGCCCGACATAGCGCGGGCCACCAATTCTATGATTGGCAGCCCGCAAACTTTATGCAACCCTTTCGGCAACTCGGATTTCATCCGGGTGCCTTTGCCTGCGGCGAGAATGACGGCAGCGACGCTTTCGTTCACTACCGTCTATTCTAACTTAGGCAGGGGAGCCTCTACCGAACAGGAAGCCGATAACTGCAAGAATCAGGAAAACGACGAACAAAATCCAGGCAATATTGGCTGAGATTCCCTGAATAACGCCGAACCCAAAGAGTCCGGCAACTAAGGCTATGACAAGAAAAATCACTGCGTAGCGTAACATCGTGGTTACCTCCGTTGTACGTAATTAGTCGGCACCCTATCGTGCCGAGGTTTCCTACGCCGGAGATGGCCGGGTTATCACGCGAACTTCGCGATTTGGGTGTCGAACATCGCTTTCAGCTCTGCGGCTTTGGCGTCGTACGCGTCCTTGTCAGTCCACGTGTTTCTCGGGTTTAGCACTTCATCCGGCACGCCAGGGCACGACTGCGGCTTGGCAAAACCGAAAACGTCATGCTCTTGGTATCGCACGTGGTCAAGCGCGCCCGACAGCGCGGCGCTGACCATAGCGCGTGTGTATTCGATGTCCATTCGCTTGCCTGTTCCGTAGGGGCCACCGGTCCAGCCGGTGTTGATCAGCCAGACCTTTGAGCCGTGCTCGCGCATCTTTTTGCCAAGTAGCTCGGCATAAACCTTCGGGCGGAGCGGAAGGAACGGGGCTCCGAAGCAGGTGCTAAACGTGGCCTGCGGCTCTTTGACGCCGGCCTCGGTTCCGGCAACCTTTGCGGTGTATCCAAGTAGGAACTGCTCCATGGCCTGCTGCTCGGTCAGCAAGCTGATGGGGGGCAATACTCCGAAGGCATCGGCAGTAAGGAAGCAGATGTTCTTTGGGTGACCGCCGACCGAGGGCAGCACCGCGTTGGGGATGAAGTCGACCGGGTAGCTCACGCGGGTGTTTTCCGTAATCGAGCCGTCGTTGAAATCGGGATTTCGATGTTCGTCTAGGATGACGTTTTCGAGGACGCTGCCGAATCGTATGGCGTCCCAAATCTGCGGCTCGCTTTCTTGCGAGAGCCGAATGCACTTTGCGTAGCATCCGCCCTCGAAATTGAAGACACCTTCGTCGGTCCAGCCGTGCTCGTCGTCTCCGATGAGACGTCGCTCGGGGTCGGCGCTGAGGGTTGTTTTCCCTGTTCCGCTGAGGCCGAAGAAAAGAGCGGTATCGCCGCTGACACCTATGTTCGCGCTGCAGTGCATGCTCAGAACGCCCTTGAGCGGAAGCAGATAATTGAGGATCGTAAATACCGACTTCTTCATTTCGCCGGCGTATTGCGTTCCGCCGATCATGACGAGCCTTTCCGCAAAGTTCAACAGGATAAACGGCTTGCTTACTGTGCCGTCAACCTCCGGATCGGCCTCGAATCGCGAAACATCCACGATTGTCCAATCAGCGGAAAAGCCCGCAAAGTCGTGCGAGTCGGGGCGGATTAAAAGCGTTTTGATGAACAGCGCGTGCCATGCCTGCTCGACAATAACCCGCACGCTAATGCGGTGCTTAGGATCGGCTCCGCCGTAAGCGTCGACCACATACAATTCTTTTCCGGAGAGGTAATCCTGAACCTTCTTCTTAAGTGCGGCAAACTTTTCCGCAGTAAATTCTTTGTTGTTCTCCCACCAAACATTTTCTTCGCTGCTTGGCTCTCGGACGACGGCTTTGTCGCCCGGAGTTCGGCCCGTGAACTTGCCGGTACGGGTAACCAACGCGCCGTTTGCGGCGAGGACTCCCTCGCCTCTCGCGAGCGCTTGCTCGACGAGCTCGGCGTTGGATAGGTTGCGCTGCACCTTAGCGGCTGCGGAAAGGTCGAAATGCTCGGTGGTTGGTTGAACGGTTGCTGCCAAAACTGATGGATCTCCTTTGATCGAGCGAGTGCGGACCCGCCATGCCATTCTACCGGAGGCGTCTGCTGCCGCTCTACCGCTAGCGACCGTCTTCGACGGACGTTGAACGGACGCCGGGGACTTTTGCGAGGCGGCTGATTACGTCACCGATCGTGCCCTTGACGGCGGCCCGGACTGCGAAGCCCTCGTCGGTGCTCTGCACTTCAATGCGCTTGACGGCGCAGCCTGCGCTCTCGATCGTGCTGATCGTGGCGGGGTCGAATAGGTTGTCGAATCCGGAGACCGGCATTATGTTAACGACGACAGGCGTAGGTAAAAGTGACCTATGCCGAAATTAACTGACGAACAACTCGCCGACTCCCTCGCCATGCTTGCAGGCTGGGAAGTGGAGGACGGCCAGATTACGAAGACTTACGAATTCGGTTCGTATCTTTCGGGCGTTGACTTCGCTGTTGCGCTTGCGAACGAAGCCGAGGACCGTGATCATCATCCCGATATGACGATTACTTGGCGAAAAGTGAAAGTTTCACTTTCGACTCACAGCGAAGGTGGGATTACCGAAAAGGACACCGAACTTGCGTCGTTTGCGGAAGGCCTGTAGCCGGAGCCGGCAAGATGCCCGCGCTACCCTTCCCGAACAGAAACCATCGGCTCGAGGAGCATTTCTTTTGTGTAGACGAAATCTTCTCGGTCGAAGTCTGATAACTCGAAATCATTGCGGAGGACGATCGCTCCGGTGGGGCATGCTTCTTGGCAGAAGCCGCAGAAAATGCAGCGGATCATGTTGATCTC
>JBDSVQ010000022.1:0-5947 GCA_039927135.1 Fimbriimonadales bacterium
GATGAAACGCCGAACATGACGCTTACTCTGAGCGAAGACGGGAACACGCTAAGCGGTTCAGTCGGCGCGGTTACCATGAATCTTTCGAGGCAAAAGTAATGACACTAAAAGAGCACCTTGGCAAGGGCATTCGCGAAGCGGGCACCACTTTCGTCGCTGACCTAGAAGCGATGCCCACAGAAGTACTAGATAAGTCCCCCGGTGGCGTTGCGAGAACGCCCTATGACTATAGCTATGAAATAGCGGTCATCAACAAGAGGCTCGCTGCAAGGCTGCGCGGCGACGATCCCGGACCGTGGCAATTCGCTGACGTAAAGTGGGTTACCTGCGATCCCGAATTCGCCGACAAATCAAAAATGGTTGAACTCGTCAGGTCGAGTTTCAATGATATAGCCGACGCGTGGGATGCTTTCGACGAAGCGAACCTAACTACACAGATTGTGCTGCCGAGTGGCGAAACAACCGCGCTCGAACTTGGGGCGATGGCGTTTTCACACGCGGTTTATCACGATGGCCAGTTGAACTACGCACAGAGCATTTCAGGCGATGACGAAATGCATTGGCAAGACTAGGCGATTCGCCCGTAGAAGCCCCACATATGGGGTTCTTCCGCAATTACGCTTACGATGTCTCCGGCGGTAACGTCTCCGGGAAAATGCATCGTTTTGAAATGACGCGTTAACCCTTTGAACAGGGAGGGGTCCTTTTCGGATGGCCCTTCCACCATTACTTCGAAAACCGATCCCGCTTCAGAGTGGTTGGTTTCACACGTAATCTGATTCTGCAAATCGATAAGCTCATTCAATCGCCGTTTCTTCGTCGCGCCGTCAACCTGTTCCATAGCGGCGGCCGGTGTATCCGGCCTCGGCGAATAGGCGAACATGAAAGCGCCATCAAACCGCAGCGTTTCCATGACGCGCATCGTATTCCGAAACTGCTCTTCCGTTTCGCCTGGGAATCCTACGATCACGTCCGTCGTAATCGCTAAGCCAGGCACGGCACGCAGATTGCGATAAATTTCGCTAAATGCCTCCACTGTATAAACACGGTGCATTGCTTTCAAGACATCATCGTCACCGGATTGCAATGGAAGATGGCAGTGCGGCATCACTTGATTTACCTCGCGGTGCGCCGAAACCAAATCGTCCCTAAAATCGCGCGGATAAGGCGACGTGTACCGAATTCTCTCTATTCCCTCGATGTCAGCAATTTCGCGAAGCAAACGGGCAAAAGGCACTTTGCCTTCTAACAGATTCTTACCGTAGGAATTAACCGTCTGGCCAAGCAACGTAACTTCTTTTGTGCCCCGCGCCGCCAGCAACGCAACCTCTTCTATAATGTCGTCCGTCGCACGGCTCCGTTCCCGCCCGCGGGTCGTAGGCACAACGCAAAACGTGCAGAACTTATCGCAACCGTACTGGATCGGCACGAACGACTTCAGCGCCGCTCGACGTATGCCCAAGTTCCTCTGAGGAACATCGGTAACAATCGATCCCTTTCGCTCCGGCAGCGCGGTCCGTGATCGAAAGCGCCTTGCTTGTAACGTCTCCGCCACGAGAACCGGAACCTTACCGATCTCTGCCGTTCCAATCACAAAATCAACGTGCGGTGCGCGCCGCCGGATTTCATCCGTACGCAGTTGCGCCATACAACCGCAAACGCCGATCACCATTTCCGGCTTCTGCTCCTTTGCCTCTCGCAGGACCCCGAGCATGCTGAAAGCCTTGTCCTCCGGCTTCTTGCGAACGCTGCAAGTGTTCAGCAGCACGACGTCTGCCTCACTAACTTTGTCTGCCTCGGCAAGGCCGAGGTCACGAAGGTGCCGCTCCAGCTGCTCCGAGTCTTCCACGTTCATCTGGCAACCCCAGGTAATGACCCGGTAGGTCTTCGTTTGAGTGTTCTCGGCGAGGGTGCTCATCACAAGTGAAAGGGCGGATAAGTAACCTTATCCGCCCTATTTTGGCTTATTCAGCTGTTACTGCCTATCGCTTGCGAGTTTCGGGTGTACCGGTCTTGGTGGCTTTGCCGACCTTGTCCTTCCACTTCAGGAGGCCCTTCAGTGGCGAGTCGACGCAGTTGCCGTCTCCCCACATCACCCAGCGCGTTCCTTCCTTGATCATGAACATGCGGAACGAATAGTCGTCCTCAGCAATAAAACCCCCGAACTCGTCAAAGACAGTAAAGTGCACGATCGCATCGATATATCCTTCTGTCTGAGCCTGATTCACTTCAACGTCGATGACGCGAAGGTTCGAGAATCGAACGGACGTCGTAGGATCGGTAAACGTGTCGATCCAGCAGTTGCGCTCGTCCTGGTAGTCGCCGCCACCGCAAAAGTCAACATCGTCGCAGTAGTCAAACGAGTAGTTCGACATCGTCGAGCTAATGTTCTCGCTGTTTGCATCGTTCAATAAGCTCTGGATGCGAGCAACGATGCGATCGTTATCGGTCTGCGAGCCGCTGCACCCAACTGCGAAAATGGTCACCGCACAAGCGGCAATGAATGCAAATATAGTTTTAGCCATCGTAAAGAAACGACCTCCGTTAGATCTATCTTATCCTACGTAACACCCAGTACAAAGTTACGCAACCCGGAACAAAAAGCAGCCTCTGCGCAAACTTGCCGAGGCTGCCAATACAGAAAGAGGTCGGTTAGGGAGTCGCGAGAGCAGACTTCACCGCGTCCTCAAGGATCACGTCGGTCTTGCCCTTGCCGAAACCGGTCTGAGCGAGTTCGACAACACCGGTCTTGCCGATCACCACGAAGGCGGGAATTCCCTTGACGCCCCAGCTCTTGGCGAGCGCGTCGTTCTTCACGGTCATCATGTAGGTGTAGCTGTGCTCCTTGCTGTAGCCGGCGGCGGCGCCATCAGGATCGGTTCGCTCGAAAGCGTTTGCGCCGATAACTACCAGGCCGTCCTTGCCGTACTTCTCGTGAAGCATCTGGATCGTCGGCGAAGCAGCTTTGCACGGGCCGCACCAGGTGGCCCAGAAGTCAATCAGAACGACTTTGCCCTTCAGGGTCTCATTCGTCACGGCTTTGCCGTTGGTGTCGATCATCGAATACACGGCTTTCTTGCCCTTGAGGTCCGCAAAGTTGGGACCCACGGCAGGGGTTTGGGCGAGGGCGAAAGCTGCCACGGCAGCGATCGGCAGGGCGATTAGCATCTTTTTCATCTTGGATAGGCCTCCTTTGGTTCTCCGAGTCTACACACTTTCAGACGGTTAGGGTTCCGCTGGAGGCTCGTACCGAAACCCAAACGGCAGCAAAGTCGTTAATCTCATCGTGATTAGAAACCTCATCGTCCCGCTCAAGGCGAAGCTTATGATGCTCGGGGCGCTTGTCTACTTAGTGAGCCCGATCGACCTGATTCCCGACCTTCTCATCGGCCCCGGCCTGCTTGATGACGCCCTCGTCGTCCCCGGTCTGCTCCTACTTGCTGGTAGGGCGATCTTCGAAGCCACAGCACGCAAGAGGGCCGCACCCCCGCTTCAAAGAATCAACCACAACGACCCACGTTAGGGAACCGACGGCGCCGCCCTGCGTAATCGAAGTGTGCGAGGCATTGCCAAGCACGAGCCAAGTAATGAGTTTGCGCCCGGTCACCAATCCCGGGCGCTTTCTTTTTACCGATTACTTACCCAGCACCACTGGTGTTGAGTCAGGTCAAGCGCGGCGTTTGCCACCAAGGGCTTCCAGAGCCGAGAAACCGCGCTCGGTGAACGCGTTCGCTTCCTCGTCCGTCAACGTCCGATCGGCGTGCCGTAGCATGACGCCAACGCCAATGCTTTGATGTCCGGCATCGATGCCCTTGCCTGAGTAAACGTCGAATAGCCAGATTCGCTCAGCCAGGCCACCCGCCGCGGCACTCAGCGCAGCTTGGATTTGCCCGTACTGAACTCCCAACGGCATCACAACCGCAAAGTCCCGTCGGATCGCGGGGAAGTGAGACAGCGGTCGGTAGGTCGGAACCTCTTCCTCAGAAGCCAGTAGCGCATCGACGTCTATCTCCGCCGCCAACGTCGCCGGCGCCAAGTCCAACGCCTCGCAAACTGCCGGCGCGATCTCGCCGATAACACCAATCCGAGCCCCACCGAGAACCACCGCCGCGCGCCGTCCCGGATGGAAGCGCGCGTCGTCCGTCGCCTGCCACGAAAGCGAGCGCCGAATCAGCCCGCCAAGCTCCTCGATCACGCCCTTCAGCGAGTAAAAGTCGTGCGCCGCAGCCTTTCCGCCGCTCCAATGTGCCGCGAAAACCTCGCCACTCACCAGCAACCCAAGCGACCGCCGTTCGGAGCCATCGCCGAACACCCGCCCTAGCTCGAACAAAGCCAACGATTGACCGCGGTTCTTCGCAGCGACCTCGGCGATGCCCGGCAGAAGGGAAGTCCGAAGCGTCGAAAGCTCCGGCGACGCCGCGTGACGAATCACGACCCCTTCACCAACCGACAGCGAAGACGGCGCGCAAAGCGAGTGCGTCAACGTCTCCACAAACCCCAGCCGCAGCATCGCCGCCTTGACCCGCTTGCGGAACGCAGCCTCGGCGCCATAGCCCGCGGAAACGCTCGCGCCGTACGGTAACGCCTCGGGAATTTTCTCGTACCCCCACATCCGCCCGATCTCCTCCACCAGGTCCTCCTCGATCTGCAAATCACTGCGCCACGATGGCGGCACGACACTCAACCCGCCCTCGGCTTGTGAAACCGAACACCCGAGCCCGGTCAAAATCGCCGCCGCCCCAGCAACCGGAATCTCCATCCCAAGCAGCGCGTTCCAACGTGCCTCGCGAACCAAAACCACCGCGCGCGCAACCGTCCCCGGAAAAACATCTGATAGCTCCAACGACGACCCCAGCAACTCAGCAACCCGCCGCGCTGCCGCCAGGCAAAGCTCCGGGTCAACAAACCGCTCGAACCGGTACGACGCCTCCGTGCTCATCCCCAACGACCGCCGCGTTCGACGCACCGAGACAGGGTCGAAGTGCGCGCTCTCAAGCAAAAGCTCCGTCGTATCGCGTGCGACCTCGCTGTTCTCGCCGCCCATCACCCCGGCAATCGCCACGGGCCGCTCGACGTCGCAAATCATCAGCATTTCGGGGGTCAGCGCGCGCTCGACACCGTCCAGCGTCTTCATTTTCTCGCCCGTTTTCGCCGTCCGAACAACAATCCTTCCGCCCTTTAGCCTGCGCATATCGAATGCATGCAGCGGCTGCCCCAGCTCGAGCATCACGTAGTTCGTCGTGTCCACGATCGAGTCGATCGGCCGCATGCCGCACGCCGTCAGCCTCTGCGCGATCTTCGACGGGCTGCTGCCGACCTTCACGCCGCGCATCACCGCGCCCACATAGCGCCCGCAAAGCTCCGGCGCCTCGATGGTTACCCTCCGCGAGTCATCCGTTGTCGTCACCGGGCCATCCGTTGTCATCACCGAGCGATCCGTTGTCGTTACCGGGCCATCCGTTGTCGTCACCGAGCGATCCGTTGTCGTTACCGGGCCATCCGTTGTCGTTACCGGGCCATCCGTTGTCGTCACCGGGCCATCCGTTGACGCCGATGGGAATCCCGCGGCCGCCCGGATGAACAGGCTCGTGGGCCGATACCGCTGCGAATTCTTCGCCGCCAGCTCCCGCGCCAACCCGAACACGCTCAGGCAGTCCCCGCGATTTGGCGTGACCTTGAAGTCCAGCACCGGCCCCAGCGCGCTGTCCTCAATTGCCTCAAGCTCCAGCCCCAGCATCGTCAGCTCATCGCCGATCTGCGCCGGCGACGCGTCCGTCTCGACAAATTCCTTCAGCCACTCGACGGTTATCTTCATCGCGTCCCTCCGTGCCCGGATGCGGGCAGGATGCCCGCGCTACACACGACGGATATCGGATATCGGATATCGGATGTCGTCATCTGAACTGCTCCAAGAACCGCAAATCGTTGTCCCAGAACAGCCGCAGGT
>JBDSVQ010000023.1:0-5259 GCA_039927135.1 Fimbriimonadales bacterium
TGTCAATATCATCGTCCCCCGGAGAATCCGTAGCGCCGAGAACCGCGCCGACAGCCCACTCCGGAAAGCCCTCATTATCACCGCGATCGGTCCGAAACATATTAGAAATCGGAATACCGAAATCTAAGTAACGCTGCGCGGCAGAGTCTCGCGGATGCTCGTGCTCGTGACCCGCAGAGAAAATAACGTAATCGGGATTTACCGCCTGAATAAAAGGAACCGAACTGCCGTTATCAGCGCCGTGATGCGGCGCGAGAAGCACGCGAGAATGGATCGGCAATATTGACGTCTGACCCATCGCAAAGCGCTCGGTCGCAATACAAGCAAGCGGGTCGGGGTCATTTAGGTGACGTCCCACGGCATCGCCCGTAAACAGAACCGACCGGCCTTTATGGATCATCCGCATCACAATGCTCCCCGCATTATTTCGTTCGGAAACACCTTGAATATCCCATTCCGGAGTATCGGGTGGCACATCGAAACCGCAAACAAATCGAAACGTCGTCGAGCCCACCATAAAACGCTTGCCAATATCGACCGTCGTTTCCGCGAGGTTTATATCCTGACAATTCGGTTCGTTCTCGATTGCGGCGATGGCGTTATTCCAAGTGGCGGTATGCCTCGGCAGTCCCGGCCGAATAACGCGCTTTACCGTGTATTTTTCGCAAATCTCCGGCACCATTCCGGCATGATCCGCATCGGAGTGGCTGATCACCATCAAGTCAATAGTCGATCCCTCCGGGATGAACTCGGCTATTTTCGCGCGCAGCACGTTCGCCGCCCTCTGCCGATTGCCGGCGTCATAAATCGCGTACTTGAATCCTGTGCCATGCGGCACGCGAATCAGGCAGCACAAACCAGGCCCCGTATCCACGATTCGAATGAGGGAATCGTTGGCATTTGGCGAAGCGAGCGCCACCGCCGCGATGCTGATCGCAAGCATTTGTATTTCCTGTTACTCCCATAAGATTGTATCGCCTAGCCAAAGCGGAGCGGGACTTTGTGCCCGAATCCCAACATCCCGTCGCGGAACTTGGAGAAAGTTGCGAGAAAATGTCGCAGAGTTGGTTGACCCCGGGCCTCGCCCATGCCGTAGTTATATAGCAATCGATCCAACTTCGCGTATCGACGTGTCGGCTAATCATCCCTTAAGCTGCACGTGAACCAAAATGAACTACTAGCAAAGTGGATGGATGCATGAATGAATGCCGCGGGGTATACTGGGCGTCCCGTTGCGGGGTGGAGCAGTCTGGTAGCTCGTCGGGCTCATAACCCGGAGGTCGCAGGTTCAAATCCTGCCCCCGCGCCCATTTTCGAAGGTCGCCTTTTCGGCGGCCTTTTTCGTACGCGAAACGGCTAAAGTATTGCGAATGGCGGCGAACCGGAAGCTGGCGGCGGCAAGAGCGTCCGTCTTTTACAACCTCGCGCTCACGGTGCTGAAAGTCGCAGTCGCCGCCGTGTCCGGCTCGGTCTCCGTGCTGATGGAGGCGCTGCACAGTGCCAGCGACATCCTCGCAAGCCTATTCGCCTTCGTCGGCGTGAAAGTCAGCGACGCCCCGCCCGACGAGGACCACCCCTTCGGACACGGCAAAGCCGAATCGCTAGCGGGAATGGCAGAAGGCCTTCTGCTCCTCGGCGCGGCGGTATACGTGGGATACGAAGCCGTGACAAGGCTCGTAAATCCCGAGCCGATCGAGGCCGGGCTGGCGATCTGGGTGATCGGGGGCACCGCGGTCGCCAACGTGCTGATGGGACGCTATGTCGGCGGCGTCGCCAAGGAAACAGAAAGCGAGGCGCTGCAAGCCGATGCATCGCACATCTGGGCAGATTTCGTCACCAGTATCGGCGTCCTCGTGGCTCTCGTGCTGGTTCGGCTGACCGGCGACCCGATCTACGACCCTATCATCGCCCTCGTCCTCAGCGCTTGGATCCTGTTCTCAGCAGGCAGAATCCTTTGGCGCGTGCTGCGAACGCTTATGGACACAGCGCTGCCGGAAGCCGACCGCGCCGAGATCGTGCGCATCCTGCGCGAGCACCCGGAAGTGAAAGACTTCCACCGGCTCCGAACGCGCAAATCCGGCACGGAACGGCACATCGACGGCCACATCCTCCTGCGAGACGAGCTGAACCTGATCGAAGCCCACCGCATCACGGAGGACGTCGAAGACCAAATCCGCGCGCTCTTCCCAGATGTGAGCATCACACTGCACATGGAGCCCTACGGCGAAGAAGTGCAACACCAGCAAAGAGAGCACGGCGTGGAATAGCAGACAAACGAGTACAATTTACGCTTAGTGGGCAAGCGCGGCCGCGTAACGATAATCGAAGCCACGCCGGGCTTCGAGGGGATTCGACGCGCGGTGTCGGACTCGCTCGGCCGTCGCGGCCTCACCGTCGTGAGTTCCAGCACCGGAGTGCTGCTGCGGATTCAAGAGGCCTTCGCCGGAGACGACTATTTTAAGCAGCTACAAGAAGGCGGCTTGGTGGACCTCGTTACGGTCGCCGAGCTCGTCGCCAAGCTCTGTGCCTCTGCAATGGTGCCGACCATGCCAACGCTTGACTTGGAGCGCCAAGCTGCCCTGATCGGCAGGGTTGCTCAAGATCTTCCAGACGACAGCGCCTTCGGCGGCTCGAAGCACCTGCCGGGTTTCTACGAAGCCGCGGCGAAGACGCTTCAGGAGATGCGTCACGAGCGCATTTCCCCCGCATCGTTCGAGATGCCGGAGGGCAAGCTGCAGGAAGTTGCCCTGCTTCAAGAAGGCCTGAAAGCCGAACTTGAACGCCGCTCGTACTGCACGTTGAGCGACCGAATCGAAGACTTGATGGCGGCGACGCCAACCCGTGCGCAAGGGCTTCGCTCAGTGCTCTGGCTGCCCGAAGACGAATGGCCGAAGCTTCGCCTAGAACTCTTGGATTGGATGATCCGCGCCGGCATCGATTTGCAGATGCTTTGCGAATCGCATCCTGGAAACGCAGGTTTCTTCCGGTCACCGCTTTACGAAGCGCTGCCAGCCGCCGAAGTGCAGCGAATCGGTACGACGCCGACGCCCGGCGCGCGTCTGTTTTCGAAGGATACCGGCCTTGGCTTCAGTGGCAGGCTGCGCATTTTGGAAGCCTCCGACGAGTTCATCGAAGTCGAATGGGCGTTGCGCGAAGCTCGCCTCAGGATGCGCAATGACGGGCTCGAGGCGTCCTCAATCGTGATCTTCGCGAAGAGCCTGGAGAATTACGGCCCGCTCTTGCGCTCCGCTGCAGACCGGGAAGTGATGCCGCTGGCGATCGATTACTCCGAGACGCTGATCGCGCACCCGTTCGCCCGCTACGTCCTAGGCGCATTGCAGGCAACCGTTCGAAACGGAGTCGGGCCGATTGTGGAGTTGGTGCGCTCGGATTACAGCCAGATACCGCGTAGCGTACGAGACCGTATCGAGGAAACCGTTCGCGGGCTTGCGACGGAGCCGGACGTTTGGAAAGCCGTCGCCGCGGCCGCCAAGGAAGGCGAACTTCCGGCGTGGCTCGGAGTTCTTACCGAGTGGCGGCGGAACGCCCTCGATGGCCAGCGCAAGCCGACGGATTGGCTGCACGGTTTGAATATCCTCGTTGCTGGCTGCCCATGGCTGTCCACAACCTCGCCCCGAGAGGAATCGGTCAACGACGCGTTAGTGCGGTCAATCCACGTCGCGTTGTTGTCTCTCGACCCGGTGGCGACGATGTGGCTGCCTGAGTTCATCGCGTTCGCGGAGAGGACCTGGTCGGCTGCGGAATACCGCGTTCGCGCGCAAGGCGGCGTTCGCGTTGTGAGCGATCCTCGATTGATTGGCAATGCCAAGTGTGTGATGGCGATCGGCATGATCGAAGGGCGCTATCCTTCGCGTCGGGCAGAAGATCCGATTTTGTTAGACCGCGACCGTGCGACTCTTCGCGAAATGAACTCGGACTATGTGTTGGCCGATAGTTACGAACGGGCGCTTGAGGACGAGCGCGATTTTTATAGGTTGCTTTGCAGCTGCGACGATATCACGCTTTCATTTCCCGCCACAGTGGTGTCCGAGCCGCAGGATCGTGCGGGCTACTTATTGGATATCGAGAAATTGAACGGCGTTGAGTTTGAGAAACGAACTTTCGCGCAGCGATTTCCAAAAGCCGATGAGTGCATAACCGATAGAGAACTCGTCGGTGCCGCAACAAAGTATCGGGATTTTGGCAATGCGCCCTCAGAAACCACGACGAAACGTGTTAGAGGGCTTTTGGAGGCACACGTCGCCAGCCGGAATACCGAACTAGAGGACGACATCGTAA
Organism: Fimbriimonadales bacterium; assembly: GCA_039927135.1. Lineage (GTDB taxonomy): Bacteria > Armatimonadota > Fimbriimonadia > Fimbriimonadales > ATM1 > JACDEQ01. The sequence goes on from JBDSVQ010000023.1 coordinate 4,300, forward strand.
AAGCAAAACTTGGCGTATTGCCGCAACCTATTCGAATGGCGCACTTTCGTTCGTTGTCGCAGTGCCCGTTCCAGTATTTTGCGCGGCACAAGCTTGGAATTCGATCGAGAAAAGGCGATCCCAAGAATTCGGTAATTGTGAATGCGATAAGGCGGTCGAACTTTAACGTGGACAGCGAAGAAGCGTTTAGGACGGCTCTCGCTAAAGGGCTTAACGAAGAGCTGCTCTCGCTGCAGGGCGTGTTGGATCAACACGAGTTGCAGGTGATTCGATGCTCCGCGCCAACGACGTTGGACCAGTTCGCCGAGGTCGAGTTCAAGGCCCGATCATCTTGGGGATTGACGCCGGAAATTGTCTGCCCCAAGGACGAAGCAACTGGGCTACGCCAATCGGCAACTTTCGGCGGTAACAAGGTTTCTCTTTCACCATCGATCGACGTTTTGTATCGCCAAGATGGCACCGGCGCGCTTGTTCCGATGCGCATCGGATGGGAAACCGAGGACACCAAGAACGAAAGTTATCTAGTGATGATGATGCACCCCGGAGAAACGAAGTCGATGATTTTCGATTCGTATAATCACGGTCGCAGAAAGTTTTTCACGCGACGCACGGATAGCCGCAGGGAAAGCCCAGGAGGAAAAGGAAACCTGAGCGCGGATGTCGGCCCGAACGATTTGCGCGAATTGCAAAAATCGGTTAGCGCTTGGGCAGGTGACTTGCTCAATAAGGCAAAGGGCGGCATGCCAATCGCAACTCCGAGTTGGGATCCTTGCATGCGGTGCGATTTGGGTTCGTTCTGCAGGGCAGCGCCTTTTTCAGATCCTACAATAAACTGGTCGCGCAAAGCTGACGATGAGCCTGCGGAAGAGGCTGACGAAGTATGAGGCTTATCGCCGAACAAACCGAAGCCGTAGCCTTTGGTAACAATCAGCAGCTAATTGCAATCCACGCCGGCGCCGG
>JBDSVQ010000024.1:0-8216 GCA_039927135.1 Fimbriimonadales bacterium
GAAGCATTCAATCCTGCGACCAATACTATGGTTGGCTTTACCGCAGCCGGCGTACGCATTGCGAAGCTCGGTGGGCCGGTCAGAACGGTTCCACAACCGCCTCAAGGCCACCGACCAGAAGTTCCGGAGCTGTTTTTCCATCGTGGCCGGCTGATTGCCGCACACGACCGGGTGTACGAATTGATTGGCTCCGAGTGGAAGGCGTTTGGCGATGGCTTCCGAATCCTTGCGATGAGTTCGAATGATAGGTACTGGCTCGTCGGCGCTGACGACCAGTCTATTTGGAAAGTGACTTTTCCTTGACCGTTGCCCCTTCCACGTCGCGACGGCGAGCCGGCCGAATGGCGCAGTGAGTACCTAACGACGACATAGCTATCCTGTTGCACGAAACACTATAATCGTGCAACGGTGTATAATGGTGCTGTGGCAGTACAGGCCCCCACAGAGACGCGAGACTTGATCCTCGACGCAACCGATACGCTGATGCAGCGCTATGGCTTCCGAAAGATGACCATGGACGACATCGCACGTGAGGCCGGGATCAGCAAACGCACGATCTACACCCACTTCCCGAGCAAAGAGGAGGTCGGATTGTCGTCGATTGCGCGCGTTGTTGGGCGCGCTCACACCGAGATGCTTGCGACTGCCAAATCTACCGCCTCCCACTCGGACCGTTTGAAACAGATGCTGGTCGTTCGAGTCATGGTCCGCGTCGAGAGCGTTCGCGACTACCGCGAGAGTCTCGACGGCCTGTTCGAAGCGGTTAGACCGGCCTACATGCTCCGAAGGCAAGCGAGTTTCCGCCAGGATTTGGTGCTCATTGCCGAACTTATCCAAGAAGGCGTCTCCGCCGGCGAGTTCGAAGCGTCGGACGCGGAAACCGACGCTGCCGCCATGCTCCGCGCGACAAGCGCCTATTTGCCTTACAGCCTCTCAGTCGCCGAGCTAGGCGACACCAAAGCCATTCGAGCAGGGGTCGGCGCCATCGCCGAGCTCATGATTCGTGGCCTCCAAAAATCAGGAACAACAAGATGAAATCACGCTACATCCTTACTGCAATTGCCGCAATCGCTTGCACCCTCTCAGTCGCCAATCCGCAAGGAACGACTCTCACAAAAGCACAGAAAGACGAAGTAATCGCCAGCCTGTCAAAGGCTCTCCTAGACGACTACGTTTTTCCCGATGTCGCCAAGAAAATGGAAGCCGCTTTTCGCGATCACCAAAGGAAAGGCGAATACGACAGTATCGGCGATCCGGTGGCTTTCGCAAGAACGCTAACCGAGCATGCACAAGCGGTTTCAAAAGACAAGCACTTGCGCGTTCGACATCACGAGAATAAAGTAAGCCTCCCCACGGCAATGCGCCCGCCGACGCAACAGGAGATCGAGGACGAGGAGCGCTCCCTCAAGCGAATAAACGGTGGCTTCGAAAAAGTCGAACGCCTGCAAGGAAACGTGGGATACGTGGACTTTCGATTCTTCGGCCAGCATCCAATCTGCTTCAAAGCGGTCGACTCGGCATTTGCGTTCTTGCAAAACACTGACGCGATGATTATCGACCTTCGTCAAAACGGCGGTGGCAGTCCCGAGGTGGTCGCGTATATATGTAGCTATCTCTTCGGCGAAGAGCCGGTGCACCTAAACGACCTATACTTCCGACCCCAAGACGAAACGCGGCAGTACTGGACAATGGCATCTCTACCAGGTGCTCGGTATCTCGATAAACCCGTTTACGTCCTCACCAGTTCGAACACCTTCTCGGGCGCAGAGGAATTCAGCTACAACCTGAAAAACCTCAAGCGCGCAACCATTGTCGGCGAAACCACCGGCGGGGGCGCGCATCCTGGAGGAAGCCGTCGCTTGAGCGACCACTTCACCGCGTTCATCCCAAGCGGCCGGGCGATCAATCCGATCACCAAGACGAACTGGGAAGGCACCGGCGTTGAGCCTGATATCAAGGTCAAGGCCGACGACGCACTCAAAACCGCCCACGCCGACGCAGTAGGAAAACTCCTCGCCACGGTCAAGAACCCGGAGGAGAAAACTTCGCTTGCCAATCTTCTCGACCGACTAAAGAAGGGCTAAGCCTGATCACGTTCACGCCGTCTTCGGACGGCGTGAACGACATTATCGCCATCGGCGGTGCCGGGGGAGTCGACGTAATCATATCAGGATTCGACACCTCGAACGAAGGGGATACCTCGTACGTCCTTGATACATGAGGTCTCCGAGGCTGAGGTTGTGGTTGGCAATTTACTTCGCAATCATCGGATTGTTAATCGCCATCCCTCAGTCACGTTTCGGCATTGCTGAAGGCCTTGGATACTTTACGAACAAGTGGGAGGAAGACGAATATCACGGGGGCCAGAACCGCAGCCGCAATGACATCAGGTTGCCAAAAGGGACTGACGCGATATCAAGAGTTGTTGCTGCGCAGTTAGATTACGAATCTAGCAATTCGGTGCTAACCGACTTGCAGACGCTGAGAGAGGAGTTTCCTGGGGATCTATTTGTCCTTACCATTTGGATAAACACAGCGTGGCCGAGCGGCTCTGTGATCGAACGTCAGGGCGAAAAGTCAGACGCGGAGTACGAAGAGGCGCGCAAGAAACTAGATCCACGAAGGCGACAACTCATTGAGGCGGCCGACACAGGTAGAGCTCTCGAACCGGAGAACGCATACTTCCCGCTCGTGGCAGCAGTGGCATATGAAGGCATGGGCGACGGTGTTCAAGCGCGCAGGTTAGTTGAAACGGCAGCAAATTGCGCCAACTTTAACGACCGAGAGAAGGAACTGATTGACGTAATGACTGCCGTCCTTAGGCAGGATCGGTACGACCCCTATCGCGAGCAGCTGGCCCGGGACGGCCGCCTTTGGACCGCGCAGGTTGTTGGCGCTATTCGTCTAGCGGCTGCTTACAAAGAAGACCAGTCCGACAACGGTGTCAGGACAAAGTTTTATATTATCGAAACCGTACTGAAAATGATTAGAACCGAGGGGCAGATCTGGAATTTACTTTCGTTCCGGTACGCTATTCAGCAAGTTATTGGTACTACCAATCCTTGGAAGAATCCAGAAAAGGCGCTTGCCGAAGTCAGCGACTTCCAAAAGCGGTGCGAAGGATTGGGGATGAAGCCGAGTACGAATTACCCTGAACTCTGCAAATCATTGGGCGCACTTACTGAGAAACTTGATGCGGATTTAGACGACGAAGGAGACCTAGCGTACTGGAACTACGCTCCAGCCGTAAGCGACTGTGCGGAGGCCCTGGTTTCGACATTAGTGGTCTTGCTGATGGCACTCGGCTTCTATCTACTTTCGCTGATCAAGGGCAGGTTTCCGCCGAGGGCGTCGATCCCTCCGCTGATCGCAGGTTTGTTGGCCTTCGTGTTTGCGTTATTCGGCGCCATCGCAGATTTGGCATACTTCCACCTTGCAGCTTTTGGCCTAGTGCTGTTGGCAGTAGCCTTCCTTGCCGCTGAACGCACTACGCAGCGGACCGGTCAAGTTCTAGGAATCGCTGTGATGATGGCCTGCTGCGTTGCTGCGGTCATGAATCGCGAAGGGCAAGGAGTAGAACTCGGTCTTGCTATCTCTTATGGCGTGGGATCGATTCGCTACGCTTGGTTGACGCGCACGGGTCCATCACGGGGGTTGTTTGTGCCCATTATGTGTTTGGTGCTTTGTTGCCTAGCCTTTGTGTATGCGAATTTCAGCATTTCCGAGATTGGGTGGGTCTTGCTAGTTCTGACCGGCCTGACGCTCGCAGTCACCATGGTCATTCAGAGCGTTTCCATTGGTGACGCCGCCAAGCAACTCCTGCGGTCAACGCCCTGGGCAGGTTGTCTTGCACTCGTGCTTGCCGGCTACCTGGCAATTCAGATCTCTAGATATGCCGCCGAAATCGACGCGACTTACCGAGGCGAAGCGCAGTTCGTATCCCAGATTAGGCGGGAAGTCGGACTGGTACCTTGACGCTGTTAGGACGCAATTCGATAAAACAGCAGCTCCAAATCATGGTATGCCGTTGTGGTCCCAAGCGATTCCAATCCCAGCCGTTCCGCAACCCGCACGCTCGCCGTGTTCTCTGGATAGATAATGCAGAAAATCTCATCGAGCCCCGCCACCGTAAATCCACGCGCGATCGCACCTCGCGCAGCCTCGGTCGCATAGCCGCCCCAGTGCTCCCGTCCTAGGTGCCAGCCAACCTCAACTTTCGTGTCGTTCGGCAACGGCCGAAGAATCACCGACCCGATCGCCACCCCCTCCCTCTCTATCGCCCAGAAACCCAACCCAGGAAGCAGGTCCCGGTCCCGCTCCTTCCAAAACTGCATCCTCTCCATCATCTTCTCTCGATCCGGAATCGGTGCCGGCGTCGACCCGAGGTACCGCATGACCTCCGGGTTGCTGTAGATCCGGAAGGCATCCTCCAGGTCGGTTTCCGACCATGGGCGTACGACCAATCGCTCAGTACGAAATATCACCTTGCAGCGAAAGATACCGCCATCCGGTATCTTTCTTATATGAGAAAGTGGGCTTTGGTTGTCGCGTGCCTCGTTTCAGCGAGTGCTATCGCGGATGAACTGGACGACTTCATTCACTCAGAACGAGTGGCGAAGAAGATTCCTGGATTGGCGGTTGCGATCATTAAGGAGGGAGTCGTATCCCGCGTCGTCACGAGTGGGGTCGCAAACCTTGACCTTGAAGTGCCCGTCAAGCGTGAGACCGTCTTCGAGATCGGGTCGATGACAAAGGCGTTTACCGCCGAGCTCATCATGATGCTCGAGGAGGCCGGCAAATTGACCGTAGAAGACAAGATTTCAAAGTACGTCGACAGCTGCCCGGAGTCATGGAAGGACATCACCATCCGCCATCTTCTCACCCACACTTCCGGCATCTCAAACTACACGAGTCTCAAACCAGAACTGATTCTCAGCGGCAAGCGGATAACGTACAACGAGATGTTCGATTTAGTCAAGGTTCTGCCACTTGATTTCCCGGTCGGAGAAAAGTACCAGTATTCCAACACCGGCTATTACTTATTGGGGCACATCATCGAGAAAGTTGCAGAAAAGAGTTTTGTTGACTATCTAACGGAAAAGATTCTGCTACCGCTAGAAATGACAAAAACGTTTCCTCAACGAGCCCGAGGCGTCGTGAAAAATCGCGCAACCGGATACATGGTATTCGCTGTGAGTCCTATGCTGATGCCATTTATCGATGCGGACGGCGCGTTTTCTGCCGGTAACTTAGTCTCAACTGTCGACGACATGGCCAAATGGGACGAAGCTCTGTTGGAAGGCAAGCTCCTAAAGCCAGAAACCCGCGATAAAATGTACCAAATCACGCGTATTAAGGACGGCATCAGCACATACGCTTTTGGCTGGGATGTCTCCGAAGTGGCGGGCCACAAGGCTCGCCAACATGGCGGAGGAACCGGCGGATTCTCCACTTATATCCTTCGCCTTCCAGATGATAAACTTAGCGTCGTCGTTCTTTCGAATCTCGCGCAGACCGACGTGGCATCCATCGCTCGCGGCGCTGCTCGCATCGAACTTCCGGAGCTCGCGGAAAAGGCAATTCGAGACCCGGATGCAGAAATCACCAAGAAACACAAAACCATAATTGAGAAGATTATCGACGGAACCATTCAGCGAACACCGTTCGAAGAAAAAACAGCCGACGAGCTATTCCCGACGCTTATTGCACAAGCACGGCAGCAATTAATCGCATTCGGGAAGTTCGAGAAATTCGAGTTACTGGAACACAAGCACGAGCCAAAAATGCTCACCCGACGTTATCGCATGACTTTCGAAAAGGTGCGCGTCCAGCTGGTTATACGGGAAGATGGCGACGACAAAATCATCGCCATCTTCCTCAGGCCGGATTAGGCTACCGGCGGTCTAGAACCCGTCGGATCATCGGTGGGTGGGCAGATGCACCGCTCAACAGCGTTCGCGTAAGGCTTCATCCGACCGCGATGGAAGCCTCCATCGTCGATCAGGTGCGGCCAAACGTGCAGAGTCAACGCAAACGCGCAAGTTCCAGTGAGTCCTGCCAATAGCGGGGCTCCTGAACCCGCCTGATTCACCAATCCGATTCCGTTGGCCTCCCTGCAAATCAACTTTTGCGGAGATTGAGCACTCCGCTTGCTTTCTCTCGCTTTAACCTCCCGTCCTCTGCGGAGGACGATGTGGCAGTTCGACTGCCGTAAGTAGCCCGTATGTATTAAGCTTTACAGCAGATTTGGACTTTTGGCTTACTCGGCGAGCCGCAAAAGCGAGTCTTCCCGGATAGAAAGGGACCTAGGACCCGCCGAAGTATCGACGACACCCCCGGCTCTCCACCCATCCCGCGCGAGATAGATTCTCGGCGGCCGCAAAAAGCCGGGCAGCTCGGCGCAGCCGAGCGCCCCCAAGGAAGCAGCGAACGATCCATGCTTTTCCTTATGTGCCTTCTGACGATAGTAAATGTGCTGCAACGCCATCCGCGCACGATGGGTCGGGTCGGTGAGATCCGGCTTGCCGCTATCCATAAACTGCACATACCCCCACATCTGCGGCTGGTGCATATCAATCACCCATTGCGGAGTCCAAACCCAGTTATCCTCGCGAAGTCCAGGTCTCTTTACGTACTTCCCGTCAACAATTTCCACCTGCCACTCGACTCGCGAAAAGTTTACACGTTGAATCGCACCCAAATCCGGCTTGCCTTGCATTGCCGACCACGGCATCGCGATTTCCACAGCCCAACCTTTATCGGTATCACTCGAATAATTCAGAGTGCCGTTGATGTGCACCGCCGTTTTCAATCCCGGCTGCTCCCATTCGTTCAAGGCGGGACCGCCGTCACGATATGGTTTCGGTAGACGCAGATCCCAACCGGTGTTTAGCGCATTGATCTCAAACTCGAAATAGTTGTGGTTATCGCCGTCCGGATCAATGAACACCTCAAAATCGTTGTCGTAAAAGATCACACTATCGTGCGCGGTAAGAGTGCCCCAAACGTGTGGTTCTTCCATCTCCGCCGCAATGTAGAAATACTCATCATCCCAAAGCATCTTTGCACGCGTCTTAAAGCGCGGCAGCGGCTTTAGCGTGCCTTCGATGTCCACGAAGTCGCTGGTCCAATCGGCTTTCTCCCAAGCCGCGTCATCGATCCTTCCGTTTATCTCAGGTGTCCCACGAGTGCAAGAATAAACCAGTGGATGAGGCGCCTCCAACAAATGATCGTAGGGCGTCTGTAACATCGCAATTAATGCGACGATCAACTCGCCGCGTCCGCCTGCGCGATTAAATCGCGCGGCGGCAAAAATGTAACATCTTCCTCAACGGTCGTTAACGTTTCGACAATTGCATCCGAATTAAACTGCAGCAAACGGCCGACAATCTCCTCCACGACGCTCTCGGGAGTAGACGCACCGCTTGTAACGCCGATTGTCGTGTATTCCGACCATTCCGCGCGAACCTCATCGGGCGACATGATCAAAAAAGCAGGAACACCAAACGATGCCGCCACCTCGCGCAAACGATTCGAATTACTGCTCGTCTGCGACCCGACCACAACCACCAAATCGCAAGCCTTCGCCAACTCTTTAACCGCGCCCTGCCGATTGGTCGTCGCATAACAAATGTCCTCTTTGGCGGGCGATTCCAAGTGCGGGAACCGGCGCCGCAGCACTTCCAAAGTCTTTTCCACCTCGTCCACGCTCAGGGTCGTCTGCGTCACGACGCTCAGCGGCCCGCCGGGCACTTGCACGGCCTCGGCTTCCTCAACGTTGTCGATCAGGATCATCCTGTCCGGCGCCTCGCCCATCGTGCCCTCCGCCTCAACGTGGCCGCGATGCCCAATGTACAGCATCGTGTAGCCGCGCCTCGCAAACCGCGCCGCCTCCTTGTGGACCTTGGTGACGAGCGGGCAGGTGGCGTCGATGATGTGCAAATCGCGCGCAGCGGCCTCCTCGCGAACCGCCGGGCTGACGCCATGCGCACTAAAAACCACGGTCGAGCCCTCGGGGATCTCGTTGACATCCTCTACAAACACCACGCCCCGCCGTTCGAACGACCGAACCACCCACTCGTTGTGAACAATCGCATGCCGAACGTACAGCGGCGCGCCGTGAACCTTCAGAGCCAGGTCCACAACCTCAATCGCATACGCGACACCGGCGCAAAAGCCTCTCGGCGCGGCGAGGATGAGTTTGTCCACTAGGTTAA
>JBDSVQ010000025.1:0-6291 GCA_039927135.1 Fimbriimonadales bacterium
TCGCCGGGTGACGTGTGGGGACGGCGGACTCTTGAAGGTCAAAGACACGGTTAATTTGAGTGGCGCGCACGAATACGAGCTTTTCTGGAATCTCGGACCCGAGTGCTGTGTTACATCGATTGGTGAAAATCGAGTGGAGATAGTAGCGGGCGGTACCAAGGTCGTCGTGACATTCGAGTCGTCACTTCCGGTCACTGTCGACAAAGGACAGGGGTGGTACTCGCGGCGATTTGGTGAAAAGCAGCCGATCGACCGCATCGAAATTCGCGCAAAGGGCGGCAACTGGAGCTGCTCTACACAAGTCGAGGTCGATTCTTAAATGTGCGGCATCGCAGGAATGATGACGAAGGTGGGCGTTACACCATCGGAACGCGAATTGACGGCAATGACGGATTGCATTCTGCACCGCGGCCCTGATGACAGCGGCAATCATATCGATGCGAATTGCGCGCTCGGATTTCGACGGCTATCCATCCTCGATCTCGCCCATGGGCATCAACCGATGTTCACCGAGGACAATCGCTACGCCATTATTTTCAATGGCGAAATTTACAACCACCTGGATGTTCGCAAGGAATTAGATGCTATCGACTCCCGACCGTGGCGAACGACGAGTGACACGGAAACTATCTTGCGCGCTTGGGAGCATTGGCAAACGGATGCCCTTCCGAAATTAGCCGGTATGTTTGGAATGGCAATTTGGGACTCCTTAGAAAGGCGGCTATTCTTGGCGCGCGATAGGGCGGGTAAGAAGCCACTGTTTTATTTTGCCGGCCACAACGTTTTTCTATTCGGATCCGAAATAAAAGCGATTCTCACGCACCAAGACGCTCCGCGCGAAATGGATGAGGGCCGCATCGCCGAATGGGTGACTTACCGCTTTCTTCCTGGAAAGGAGACGCTGTTCAAAGGCATCGTGCCGTTACCGATGGGGTCTTGGATTAGCCTCACATCGCCGTCGGATATTTCGGATCCAGTTCCGTATTGGTCCTATCCAAAACCTGCTGACGGCACCATAACCGACGAAGCCGAAGCCATTCAGGCATTCGAAGAGGAACTAACTAAAGCGGTCGCAACACGCATGATCGCTGACGTGCCGGTAGGAGCTTTTTTATCTGGCGGGCTTGATTCGTCCATGATCTGTGCGCTTATCAAGAAGACGAGCCCCGCGTCGCTAAAAACATTTTCAATCGGCTTCGACACCGGCTTTAGCGAAGCGACCATCGCAAGAGAAGTATCCAACCACTTAGGCACGGACCACTACGAATTTATCGCAAGTTCGGACGACATGATCTCGGTCGTATCCGACGTCATGTGGGCACGAGAAACTCCCATTAGCGAGCCGAGCGACCTTGCCATTTTCAAGCTTTCGGAGATGGCGAGAAAAGAGGTCACCGTCGTGTTGAGCGGCGAAGGTAGCGACGAAATACTGGGCGGCTACCCGAAATACAAGGGCGAGGCGCTGGGAGAACGCATCGGCTTCGCTCGTGGAATCCTGAATGGGGTGGCGAAAGCGATATCGCCAAAAGACGAGCGAAAGATCACGCTGGCTTCCGTTCTCGCTGAGCCCGACAAATTCGAAAGGTATGCGCGATGGTTCGGGGCGTTCGCTTCATCCGAAAGAGAGCCGCTCTTCGACAACCCGCCCCCAAACGTCACGGACTATTCAAAGCGACTCGCGAAGGACTTTCAGGGCGGCTCGACAGCCGACCTCATGATGTATCTCGATTTCCACGAGTGGCTGCCGGCCAACCTGCTGCTACGAGGCGACCGCATGACGATGGCGCATTCGTTGGAACTGCGCTGCCCGTTCATGGACCACCGTGTGGTTGAGCACGCTGTAAGCCAACTCCCCGCCTCATTCCGCCTGAAAGGTAAGGGCGGCAAGTACCCCCTAAGAGCGCTCGCTGACCGTTACCTACCCGCTGAGATCAGGGAGCGGCAGAAGTGGGGCTTCAAGCTGCCTGTTGGCTCGTGGTTCAGGGGGCCGTGGAAAGAGACATTCCGAGCTGTGGTGCTCGCTGCCGATTCGCCCGCGCGCCGCTGGTTTCGAATCGAACACGTGGAAAGGCTTTGGGCTGAGCACACGCAACACGGCTTCGACCACTCCAAGAAGCTGTGGTGCCTGTTCCAGGTAGTACTTTGGCACCGTATGTTCATCGAACAGACGCTGCAACCGGGTGAGCCTTTGCCCGAACAACAACTGAGCCGGAAACAATCTCCGAGCGTCTAACAGTATTGAGTCCAGAGAGGAAGAATATGAATAGAACTATCCCAACGCTGGTTGCCTTAGCAGCCGCGAGCATCGCTTGCGCGCAAGGCGGCTGGAAGAACCCCGCCTACGTAACGGCCACGCTTTCCGAGCGGTTCGAAGAAACCGCCGCCAGAGAGATGACCGTTACGAAGAAAGGCGACACCCACGTTTACAAGACTTCGAACGAGATCGACGGCATGCTCGGCGGCATCGAGCGTATCGAAGTAGCGGGCCCGAACGGCTTTTACACTTGGCTGCCCGGCAGGCCGGACATCGTCCTGCGCCTGTGGGCACCCTCGTCTTACGACGTTTTTGACTATCTCGCCAAGCCTCAATTCTCGCGAGCGGACCTCGAGGTTTATCTCGAGGGCATAGAGAGGGCTCTCGGCAAGAAGGTTTTGGTCGGTAAGGCTGAGAAGGTCGCCGAGCGCGATTGCCTCGTGCTAACGATCCTCGACCAACCCGGCTCGAGCACGGACTATCAGCGAGTTTGGATCGATCGCGAGACCGGTATCGCCATGAAGCTGACCGATGTTGCCAAGGGCAAGACGACCTACGAGCGCGAAGTCAAGAGCATATCGTTCGCAACGACGTCCGCCGATATGCTTTTTGCGCCGAAAGAAGGCGCGAAGGTCCTTTCAGGAATCGTGCTGCCGACAACGCTGGTCAACGCCGGCGTGCTCTACGGAGCCGACACGTTCCAGCGCGACATCTCGGCTATCAACCAGAAAACCAAGAGTCAATGGGCTGGATCGACTTCCGATCTCTCCAATTTCGGGTACGCGGGATCAAACTTCCGCGAGATTCGGCGCGACCGCTTCCACGCGGGTAGCGAGCGAGTAGATCCGCGAGAGGCTGCTCGCCAGCAACGCCAGCAGCAACGTGGCAACCAACTCGCCCAGCGAGCAAGGTTTGTTTCGCAGGGCGAAGGCGGCGAGTTCCAGACTTTTGAACTAGCAATTGCGACCGAAGAGGTTCGCGTGGCCGGAGGTCCGAGCGGACAAGCGGACCAGATCATCGTAACGTCCTCGGGAACGGCACTTCCGCCTACCGTGGGCGGCGAACAAGGCAGCGGTGCGACCGGCGGCGGATCCGACCCGAGTACGACCGTCTACCCGATGGTGCAGAGCGACTTTGTTGACTCAAAAACCGGCGACACGCTTAGCCTGCTACAAATTGACAAGCGCGATTTGAAGCCTTGGCTCATGCAGTTGGGTCTGAACGAAGGCGAAGTGGTGCCGAATCAGAGCTTGGGCAGCGCTCGCTTCCACGTATCCACGGGACCGATCAAGGTCAACGTGCTTACGTGGCAGGTTAACCAAACCCGACTGGCACTGGTTTCGACTAATCTAAGCAAGGACCAACTCGTAGAAATCGCTTCCAAGATTCAGCCTTCCCGATAGTCTTCGAGAGCGTCTTTGATACGCCGCGCGACGGCAGCGGTCATCGTGGGAACACTCGCGATGTCCTCGACCGTGGCGCGGCGTATGTTTTCAACGGACCCGAATGACCGCAACAACAACCGTTTGCGGCGCGGACCGACGCCCGGTATCTCATCCAGGGGCGAGCCGAACATACGCTTGTCGCGAACCTTGCGATGATAGGTTAAGGCGAACCGGTGCGCTTCATCTCGCAGCCGTCGCAAGAGTGTGAGCCCTGCCGACTGCATTGGCATCTCGATCGGCTCCGGTGACGTAAGGGCGGTGTCGTCCGCGGGAGATAAGGGGTCTTGCATTCCAGTCTCCACGCTCTTCACAAAGATCAGTTCGCGCTTCTTGGCAAGGCCCACCGTCGGCACTTCGATTCCAATTTCTTGCATGGCTTTGAGTGCAGCGCCGAGCTGGCCGCGCCCGCCGTCGATGACCATGAGGTCAGGCAACTTTGCAAATTTCGGATTGCCGTCTCGATACGCTGCGAGCCTGCGCATGATCGTCTCCTTCATCATCGCGAAGTCGTCAGGAGTCTCAGGATTGAAGCGGATTTTGAAACGGCGGTATTCGGCTTTGGCAGCCTCGCCGTCTTCAAAAACGACCATCGAAGAAACCGGAGCCGTGCCCTGAATATTGGAAATGTCGTAGCACTCGAGCCGAACCGGCGGTGACGGCAGACCGAGAGCGTCTTGCAAATCCGAGCCCGCAATCGCCGACCATTCTTCTTTCGCGGACTGCTCCTTTTGCATTTGCGCCAGGACATGCTCCGCGTTCATAGCCGCCATTTCAACAAGCTTTAATTTTTCGCCACCTCGCGGCACTTCGACATTTACCGCCGCGCCGCGCTTCTGCCGCAGCCATTGCTGCACGATGTTGCGCTCTTCAATTTCGACAGGTAACAGAATTTCGCGAGGGACCTCGGGCGCATCGGTGTAGTAGCGCTTTACGAATTCCTCAACCGCTTCTCCGGGGTTCTTTTCTGAAGCGCCGTCGAGGAAGAAGTGGCGTTGTCCGATCAGCTTGCCGCCCCTAACATAAAACATCTGCACGGCAGAACCGCGCTCGTCCCGCACAACCGCGATGACGTCCCGGTCGGCGACATCTGCCGTCACTTTCTGCCGTTCCTGAATGTGCTGTACTGACGAGATCGAATCTCGCAAGCGGGCAGCGTTTTCGAAATCCAGCCGCTCGGAGGCCTCCTCCATTTGTCTTTCCAGGTCTTGGATAAGGTCGTCCCGTCTGCCTTCCAGGAGCCGTTTAACTCCATCCAATTCCTGCTCGTAATCTTTGCGGTCGGCGAGGCCTGCGCATGGCGCAAGGCACTTCCCCATGTGGTAGTAAAGGCACGGCCTTTGAACCGCTTCGCCGCTCCACGTCTTGCCGCAAGGAATCAGTTTGAAAACCTTGTGCAGTATGCCGAGCGTCTCGCGCGCCGCATACGCGCTTGTGTAGGGCCCAAAATATTTTGAGCCGTCTTTGCGCAATCGCCTAGTAAAAAGGACCCGCGGAAATCGCTCTTTGGTGACAACAATGTACGGGTAACTCTTGTCGTCACGCAAGCGCACGTTATACGGCGGCCGGTGCTCCTTTATGAGGTTGCATTCCAGCACCAAGGCCTCTAATTCGCTATCCACCACAAAGGTCTCAAGATCGCAAACCTTATCGACCATTCGGGCGATACGCGTGCTGTGCTTAGTGCTTGCCCTAAAATAGCTGCGCACTCTTGATCGCAGGCTCAGCGCCTTGCCCACGTACAGCACCGCCCCCTCTGCATCTTTGAAAATGTAGCAGCCGGGCTTGTGAGGCAACCCCCTTAGTTTTGTGGGGTCGAGTTCGGAAGACATTGGCTTAACGATAGACCATCGCGAGAGCGTCGGACGTTCCAGCTCCTATCGAAAGGCGACGTCTCGGGCGTGGTCGAAAACAGCCTCTGCAAGGGAGTCCCAAAGATGGTAGCAGCAAGGCAGGTCTTCCGGATCCACAAGTAAGCGGGCGCAGGACTCGCTTTCTTCGGGGATGTCGACGTACTGGGCGTCTTTCGCCGTGTAGGCTTCGGCGTAAAGCACGCCGTTACGGTCTTGGATTTGATAGCATCCGATGTATCGTAGATCGTCGACGATTACGCCGCCTTCTTCAAGCGCTTCTCGCCGCGCGGCCATCTCGGAGGTTTCTGTCCCCTCGACGCGACCGCTCGGGATGCACCAGCCTCGGCCGGGAATCTGGCAAAGCAAGGTTCGCTCGCCATCCCAGACAAAAACCATGGCGGCAAACGGCCGGTAGGGAGCGCGTGAGGGCGCGGGATGAAAGATCATTTGGCGTCGGCCCCACTTGCCGCACGGAAACTTCATTACAAGCCCACAGCTTTGCCGATGATCCGGTCCAGCTTCACAGGGCCGAAGACGCGGCTGTCTTCGCTTTCGGGTCGGTTGTCTCCTAGCACGTAGATCGTGTCTTTGGGGACGACCATGTTGGGCTCCAACGGCCAATCGAACGGGCGCTCATCAGCCGGCACTTCCTCGCCTTCAAGGTACGCAACACGCTTGACGATGAAGCCGTCTTCGGTGTCGATGACCACAATGTCCCCGATCTTTGGGCTGCCGACTGCCC
>JBDSVQ010000026.1:0-2701 GCA_039927135.1 Fimbriimonadales bacterium
GTAATTATAGCAGACGAGGAGGACGCCAGCTTCTACCGGGCTGGATCGCCCGAAGGGGTCAACGTGACACGCCTCTGTATCGTAAACTGTTAACACCCATATGAATTGGCTCGACTGGATCGGAGGATGGCTAAACCGAGAGGCGGAATTTCCGTTCCTTGAGCGCTACATTGAGGAAGAGGTCCGGCGTCCGCACCCAAGCGACGGCGCGTCGATGTGGGGCTGGATCTCGGCCGGCATTGCGTTCTTCTCCGGTGTTACCTTCGCTTTCGCAGATGTCGCGGTCGGCGTGCCGCTGATTCTGCTCTCGCCCTTGATCGGCGTCGGTGCTGCGTTCACCGTCTCCAACATGGCGCAGAAGCGGACTGACCCACTGCAGCGCGAACTAGATAAGAAGCGCAAATCGCTGCGAGGCTTCGTTCAGCAGCTACGCACGTGGAAGAACATGCGGATGCTGCGGTTCAAGCTTCAAGGTGGGTTAGGCGATATCTTGGAGGTCGGCGCGCGGTGCTGGTTGCAAACACGGTATGGGCTTGATGAAGTTTTGAGCGGGCCGCGCGACAACCCTGTTTTCGATACGAGCACTCGGGTGATGCGCGCGATGGATGCGGGCATGACGAAGCTGATCGACGTGGCATGCGATTCGGTGCAAACCGGGCTCTTTCTTACACCGTCTTTCGATGCGGCGAGAGGAGTGGCCGAGCACATGGTCGCGCTCGCGCGAGAGGCAGACCGGATTTCTGCCAAGCACCAGACCGAGGAAGAGCGTAAGTCCCTTTCCGCTACCGACGAGCTACGCGCAGCGCTTGCGGAATGCCGTGGCCTCGACGAAGCCCATCGGGAGTTGGATCGAATTCACGAAAGCTTGCGGCATTGATGCACAATGCCAGTATGAATTCTCCCATTGACGGGCGCGGCTACGCGAATCCTGACGCGCTTGTTTCCACCGACTGGGTCGCCGAGCATCTCGACGATCCCGCGATTCGGATTGTAGAGTCGAACGAGGACCCTCTGCTGTACCCTTCAGGTCATATCCCGAGCGCGGTGGAAGTCGACTGGACTCGCGACTTGAACGACCCCATCCGACGCGACTACCTGAACAAAGCGGGCTTCGAGGCCCTGATGAGCCGAGTCGGCGCCAAGCCGGAGACCATGGTTGTTTTTTACGGAGACAAGAACAACTGGTGGGCGACGTACGCGTTTTGGGTGTTCCAGCTTTTCGGCCACTCGAACGCAAAGATCATGGACGGCGGACGCCTGAAGTGGGAGCAGGAGGGTCGACCGATGACCAAGGACGCGTCTGCGCACGCGCCTAGCCAATATCAGGCTGCTGAGCGAGACGATATGCGGGAGCGCGCCTTTCGCGACGACGTGATGCGCCACCTGGACGAGCGAGGCAAGCTGATCGACGTTCGGTCGCCGCAGGAGTTCACGGGAGAGCGTATGCACATGCCCGACTACCCGAACGAAGGGGCGTTGCGAGGCGGGCACATTCCGACCGCAAAGAGCGTTCCGTGGGCGAAGGCGATCAACCCGGAGACGGGCGAGTTTTTAACCGCGGATGCCTTGCGATCGATCTACGAAGCCGAGGCGGGCTTAGCGCAAAGCGACCCGGTTGTGACGTATTGCCGTATCGGCGAGCGTAGCAGCCACACGTGGTTTGTTTTGAAGTATCTGCTCGGTTATCCGAACGTGCGCAATTACGACGGAAGCTGGACGGAATGGGGCAACCTTGTGGGGGCTCCGATTGAAAAGTAAGCCGATACCTTCGGCCTTGCAAGAGCGGATCGACCTGTTTTCTACACTGCCTCGATCGGATCGGATAGAGGCGCTGATTTCGATTGCAGAGAAGTTCAAGCAAGCACCACCCGAGATCGCACCGCGACCCTACGACGAGGCGAACCGCGTCCCTGGATGCGAATCGGAGGCATTCGTATGGGTTAGGGACCGTGCGGATGGCACGCTGGACTACTACTTTGCCGTAGAAAACCCACAAGGCGTTTCCGCCAAGGCGCTTTCCGCGATCCTTGGTGAGACGGTTTCGGGCGCACCGCTCGAGGAAGTGGCGAACATCGAAGACGGCATCGTTTATCAGTTTTTCGGCGACGAATTGTCGATGGGTAAGTCGATGGGGCTAACTTCGCTGGTTGGCATGGTGCGAGGCGAAGCCAAGAAACGTCATACACCATAGGCCCATATGACCTTGCTTGCTGACGTTGCCGCGCTACCGCCTGCCTTATACATGCGCGAAAGCGCGCCGATTGTGCGTGAGCTTTATTCGTCGGTTCAGGATGAGCAAGATCCCGTTGACCAGCGTCCGAAGATTGTTAGCGGCAAGCTAACTCTGGAAGCGGACCGCGTTGTTTTCAATCCTGAGACGAACCTAACCACTTTGACCGGCAACGTGGTTGCCACGTACGAAGGCGCGAAACTGAGTTCCGTCAACGCCGAGATCAACCACGAGACTAAGCAAGGATGGTTTAGGAATACCGTTCGTTTAGAAGACGAGCTCGGCATTATGACGGCCAGCGAGATATTTCTAGACTGGTCGAGCCCTGATTCGCAGAAAGTGAAGGGCCACGCCAAGAACGTTGTACTGGAAGCCTATGAAGCACACTTCGAGGCTGGAGAAATCAGTTTGACGGGTGACGGAGGCGCGCGCATGGAAAAGGCATGGTTTAGCACGGCGCCCGGTTATTAC
>JBDSVQ010000027.1:0-5503 GCA_039927135.1 Fimbriimonadales bacterium
CCCCACGGGAGGGGTGAATTATACCGGTTTAGGCGTATCGCTTTACGATTTCCAACGCCAGTTTGAACTCGGGAGTGCCTGCTTCTCCGAGCCACTCATAAGCGACCGACTCAGTGTGGGTGACCGCGACGCCTTCGTGCCGGAGCCGTTTGAGGGCACCCTCATGGGCACCGAGGCGCGCGTTGGTGGCGTCTTCGCAGACGAAGACGTCGTAGCCTCGTACCAGGAAGTCGAGTGCGGTTTGGGTGACGCAGATATGCGTCTCGATGCCGATGATAACAACTTGGTTTCTGCCAAGCGCTTCCCAAGCCGACCAGAATTCTTCATTGCGGCAGCCGGAAAAGCAAAGCTTATCCATCTTCGGCGCGCTGCCCAGCTTCTCTTGGATCGATTGCGTGGTGCTTCCCATGCGCGTGGCGTACTGCTCAGTCGCAAGGATCGGGACTTGCAGCAAGTTGGCGACTTCGATTAGGAACTTGCTGCGATGCAAGACGGCGTCCCTGGCCCCGATTGGAGCGAGGAAAGAGTCTTGGAGATCGACGATGATGAGTCCGGAAGCGTCGCGATTACACAGCATCAATCCATGTCACTCCAAGTCATTGCCGCGTTGAAAATCAATTGCCAGGAGCCGTGCGTTTGCATACGCCACATGGGGTTGATGCCAAAGAGGAGGATGTTGCCTTTGCCGAGTTTGCATTGCACGAGCGCGGCGCGGCCGGCAAGCTCTTCGCCGCCGTCGAGCATGCCGCTGATAAGCAGTTCGTTCTCGGGCGCGAAACGGAGCAACACTTTGGGCGGCACGTTGCCGGACTGGCCGCCGCCGAAGCCTTGCTGATCGACGTCGCCCTCCATCTTCTTGGGTTCGTAGGGCCCTCGGCCCTGCACGATGTCGCGTTCGCCCGGTCCTCCGCGGCGAGTGCCGCCGCCACCGCCCTGTCCGCCACCGCCGCCGGCGAATCCGCCACCACCGGTCGTCAGAACTGGAGACTGATCAAAATAAACGCCAAACTTTTCCTGATAACCTGCGGTCACCGGGCTGGCACCGCCAGAATTAATCACTCGGAAAACGCCTCCGGGTGCATTGAGCGTTTCCGTTCTTGCAATCGAAACTCCATTTGTCAATCCGAAATTGATCGGGATTTCGCAGCTGCTTCCGACGGCGATTAGTAGCCCGCCGTCCTTTACGAAATTGCGAAGGTTCATGATGCCTTCTAAATCAAGTCCACCGCGAATATCATCGCTGGTATCTGGGCCGCCAAGATGCTGGAAGCCGGGCAGCTGCTTCCACGGAATGGCTTCCGTACCTGATCGGCCGTTAAGCCAATTCATCGCGCTTGTGCTCGGCGGAAGAATTATAACGTCGTACTTATTCTTCAGCGAACTGTTATCGCGAATTTCGTGCAGCGATTTATAAGTGTAGGCAATTTCTAGGTAATCGAAGGCGAGGCGGTACCAGCCTTCGTCTTGTGTGTTCGTCCAAGTGTGGATGAGCGCGATTCTCGGCGCTGAAGTTTTGCGTGCGTCATATGTTGGCAAGGCGCCGGCAGTTGCACCCGACACATGCAAGTCTGCCAATTTAGCCGCAATCTTTCCGAGGTCTCCCTCAGCGATTACGGTACCGGCGGGCCACTTCTTACGGTTGTAGTCGAACTCTTTCTTTGCAACCGAAAACTTTTCATTTGGCAACTCGTAGCGCAATTGCGCCAGGGAGAAATCGCCGGAATTCGGGAATACGATCGCCTTCGCGCTCGACGGCAGGGCGAGCGTCGCCGACATCATCGTGTTGCCGACCTTTTCCATTTGCGAATCGAGCACTGCAACGTCCGTGCATCGGACCGTCTCTACATTGAACAACGGTCCGAGCGTCCAACCGGTATCGTCGTAAGGAGACGGATCCTGGGGGCTGTAATACTGTTTGTCCAGCAGCATATCGGCCATGCGGCTGTAAGGCTGATCCATGCGCACAACATACGAACCTGAAGGAAACTTTCCGTCCTTTGTTTCAATCGCTTTTGTTAATCGGTGAATCTCGACTCCCTGCCTTCCCAGCATTGCAAGCAGTGATTGTTGTTGTGCCGTCCGAACTTCAGAGGAAGGCAACACATACGCTGCCGGTCCCTCGGTACGAGCCTTCTCGATGCTGCGTTTCGATTTGAGATAATAATTTCGCAGAAACTTCTCCTTATTCTCCGCGACGTTATTCAAACCAAGTAATAGCGCACTCTGCTGCATATTGATGTTGTTTCGAATACTCCACCGAACACTGGAAAACGGCGGGTTCGGACGGAACCATTCTCGATTCGTGCTGCCCACATTTCTGATCCCAGTATCCGCGCCGCCACCGCCAAACGTTTCATAAAACCGACCAATTGCGTTATGTCCGTTCGCGGCATAGAATGCATAATTCGGCGCCCAGCCATCATAAAAGCCGTGCGTCCAAACGCCGGGCACTCCGCGACGCGTCATTTCGTTCACTTCGTGATACGCCATGATGTGCCACTCGTCGATCGTGATCGGATCGAGCCAAGAATTATAGGGGCCAGTCCCCGTAGAAATATAGAGATACGGCACGCTTTCGTGCAAGTCATGCAGCACCTGCGGATGAAAATCGAACCACGTCTTCATCAGGTTTTTGCTCATCGCGAGCGAAATCGCCATGCCGTCGCGGTTGTTATCGTGCGCGACATATTTGCCCCAATAAATTAGCGGAATCGCGGGTTTATCAGGATTCTGCTTGCGATAATAATACGTATCCACGTAGCGGTCGCGGCCGTCGGTTTCCAAAACCGGCGTCAGCATTACGAAACTATTCTTTCGTATGGTCTGAATAAACGGCGTTTCTTCGACAGCCAGCCGATACGCCAATTCCATCAGCATTTCGGGGCTGCCACTTTCCGTACTGTGCATCGCTCCGGTTGCGTAATAGAACGGCAGCCCTTCCTTTATCAATTCGTCGGCGTTTTGCAAGCCGCGCGGGTCGCCCAACTTCTGGTTGATCCCCTTGTAATGCTCGAGCCGCGCCATGTTCGCCTCGTCGCTAATTATCGCCACTACCATCTCGCGTCCCCCCTCGCTACGGCCCATTGACAGAACCTGTACCCTGTCGCTCGCCTTATCCAGTTCGCGCAGGTAGCGTGCACAATCGGCAGAATACGTCAGCTTCTCCGGTGTGCCGATCACGTAGCCGAGAATCTTGTCGGGCGAAGGTACGGTTTCACTCGCCGGCAGGTGGTCGACAAGCTCCGTTAGGAAAAACGGTTCGGTGGTGTATTCCTTGATCTTGGCGGTGTACTCGGCATTGTCATTTGCGACGCCGAGGGAAAGAGCAAGGAAGGCAGCAGAGAGGGCAAGGGTGCGCATCATGGATCAGGTTCGACGCGCGGGCGGAAACTCCTTCTACAAGCCGAGCAGACCGAGTGCATCTCGGACGTCGCGCAGGCCACCCGCCTTAATCCCGGAAGCGCTCTGAGACGACTTGATGTTCTTGCTAACTGCCGCGCGTTTGAAGCCCATGCGCGCAGCCTCCGCTAAGCGCCTTTCTGAATCTGCGATGCTGCGAATCTCGCCGGTTAGCCCGATCTCGCCGAACGCCACAAGGTCTGCCGGCACAGGGACGTCCTTCAAACTACTCGCGACCGCGAGGAACATGGCAAGGTCGACGCCTGGCTCGCGGATCTGCAATCCGCCTACCACGTTTATGAAAACGTCGCACCCTGACAGTCGAAGTCCGCAACGCTTTTCCATCACGCCGAGAACAAGCAAAGCTCGGTTGAATTCGACGCCGGAAACCGTTCGGCGGGGGTTGTTCGTGTAGTTCGGCGCAACCAGCGCTTGCACTTCCAGCAAGATTGAGCGCGAGCCCTCGATGGCGGCGAACACAGCCGACCCGGCTGCATCCGATTGCCGTTCCGCGAGCAGGGCAGTCGATGGGTTTTCAACCTCGATGAGCCCGTTCGCTTCCATCGTAAAGACCGCGATCTCGCTGACCGACCCGAATCGGTTCTTCATGCAGCGAAGCGCCCGGAGCTTGCCGAAGCCGTCGCCCTCGAAAGCGATCACGGTATCGACCAAGTGCTCCAGAACCTTAGGGCCTGCGATGCTGCCCTCTTTTGTGACGTGTCCAACCAAAACAAGCGCCGTTTGGCTGCCCTTGATCGCTGCCTGCAATGCTGCGGCACATCCGCGAACTTGTGAGACAGAGCCCGCGGCGCTGTCGATTGCCTCGCTCGATAGTGTCTGGATACTGTCTACAATAACGAGGTCCGGCTGATACTCGCGTATCGCGCCCAGGCATTCTTCGAGGCTCGTCGTGCCCGCAAGAAGGAAACCTTCGTGGCCAGATCCCATCCGATCAGCGCGGAGTTTGACCTGGCTTGGCGACTCCTCGCCCGAGAGGTACAGCGCGGTTCCCGGAATCTTTCCGGCAACCTCCGTCAGCAACGTGCTCTTGCCGATTCCCGGCTCGCCACCGAGCAGCGTCAGCGATCCGGGGACTAGTCCGCCACCAAGCACACGGTCGAACCCGGCGACGCCCGTCCCTCGGCGCGAAACCGCGAGTGAGTCAACCTCGGAGATCGGCACCGCTTTGAGCGATTTGGTTGGCTCGGCAACCATGGAGCGGATTGGCGTTTCTTCGAGCAGCGAGCCCCATGTGCCGCATTCAGGGCATTGCCCCAACCATTTCGGCGCTTGCGCCCCGCACTGGGTGCAAGCAAACACGGTACGGACTTTAGGCATCGGTAGAGATTCTAACTCTAAAACCAAAATTGCCCACCGCTAAGCGGTGGGCAAATTCGATTGTCGGTATGACTGCTGCTTACTTGCGGCGTCGTGCGATCGCAAGGCCGGCTAGGCCGATACCAATGGCGATGAACGTACCGGGCTCAGGAACAGCCGTTCCAGATATTCGGAACACCAAGTCGCGAGGGCCGGGGATACCGGGAGCCTGGCTGAGGTTGATCGGTTCGGTTGTGCCGAGTGCACCGCCGCCCGGATTGTGGGCGATCGCCTCAGGCGGGTTGATCGTTTCGGTGGTCTTCCAGTTCCACTGGCCGCTAGTACCAAATGACGTGACGACCCAGGCCGAAACCCACCAAGTACCCGGCGCGAGGGCAATACCTGCGCCTAAGTCGAAGATCAGGTCCTTATCGCCAGCGAGCGTTCCTGCGTTCGCAGTCGAGAAGTTCAGGCCAATATTGCCGGGCGTCGTGAAGTTCGCGTTCTGCGAGAATCGCAGGTGGAACATGCCTACCGGCGCAACGGGATCGTTGGTAATACCTTCGACCCAAACCTGCGTGACCGTCCAAACTACAGCGTTTGTAATGTTGTCGAAGCAGTATGTCGACGAGGTCGGGAAGTCCGTGAACTCGTTCGAAAGAACGCCGAGTTCCGTGCCGATGTTGTCACCCGCGGTGACGTCGCCTTGCTGATAAAGGATCTGGGCGTTGGCTGCGACAGCCGCAACCGAAAAGGCCGCAATCAAAAGTTTCTTCATAGTTATGTG
>JBDSVQ010000028.1:0-6412 GCA_039927135.1 Fimbriimonadales bacterium
CGGGCATCGTAATGACCGAGCCGAACGTTCTCGCCTACAACTTCTTCCCCGATAACGGCGACATGGTTATCAACTTGGGTCACAACTGGGGCGTTTCGTCCAACGACTACCGATTCCTCAGAAACGTTCTTGGCCACGAGCACGGCCACGGCATGGGATTGGGACACGTTATCCCAATGAATGAGACCAAGCTGATGGAGCCGGTACTCGCGACCAACTTCGACGGCCCCCAGAATGACGACATTCAGGGATGCCAGTTCCTCTATGGCGACGCCGTAGAAGACAACGACGATGCTGCACACGCTACCGATGTCGGCATGGTGAGCAGCGGCCAATCGGTCGAACTCCTAGCGGTCGAAAGGCCCTCGGATCGTGACTGGTTCCGCGTGGAGATACCAGAAGGCTTCAACCTGACCATCAGGGTCGAACCGGTAGGCGAGACGTATATGGTTGGGCCGCAAGGCGGATCACCTGCGCTGCGAAATAGCCGGGCGATCAACAACCTGAGGTTGAGCGCCTACCTACTGGACGGAACAACGTTGCTCGGATCGTCGAACTCCGGAGGCGTAGGATTCCCTGAGACCCTCCAGAGCATTGCTCGCCCCGCAAATGGGATCGTGAACATCAAGGTAGATGTTTCGACCATCGCCGAAGACATTCAGCGTTATCGCCTAGTCTTCCTCTTGGATGGCGCGACCACGACGTTCTCGCCCAACGGCTACTTCTTGGTTAGCGGAAACGAAATTGGCGGCGGCCTATTCGGCCTTCAGTTTAGCGACGACTTTCGTTTGAAGCTGTATCCGAGGGCTGCAAGCCAGCAGCAACGAGCGTATATTGACTTCGAAGTTCTGACAACGAGCACGATCCTCAACCCGACATCGATGATCGTCGGCTACGAGGGGTCAGCTTCCTCGACGAATGTATTTCGACGGATCTACGCGTACGACTACGTTGCTGGTGCTTACGTTCAAATCAACCAAGCTCAGTCGAACACGATCGAAGCTACCTTCGAGTTCAACGTGGCTAACCCGGCGCGGTTCGTCAATGCAGGCGGCCAAATGAAGGTTCGAGTGTATAACATCGCCAACGGCCCGATCTTCGCGTTCCCCTACGAGACCGCGACGGATTGGGTGTATTGGCGCTTGACGCAGTAACTTCGCACCGAGAGTGGGCGCCCGATGGAGAGTTGGGCGCCCTACTCTTTTCTTACAGCGGTTACCGATCCAAGGGCTCGTTTCCTCAAGCCTTGCCCCGCACCACGTGGCTGGTCTACCGGTATGAGCCTTACCGCGAGGGCACCAAGAGTACAAAGACCCGTTAGGGACAACGGTACTAGCGGCTGGGGACCGCCGGAAGGCTCCGGCGATAGCAGGGTGGAGAAAGCTTCAGAGCGAAAGCCGGGTGTGAAAGTAGACACCGAGCGGGCCAAGCGCGGCTCCGAGAATACGAAAACTCCTAATCCACGCGGCGAGCCGCGCGGAGTTGTATTTGATCGGCCCGGAGCGACGCTGTGCACTTCGTCGCAATCGGGGCCAGAATCACTCGGCCATGGATTCGCAAGCATTACGCTAGGCAGAGGGCTTCCGTTCCGCTCAAACGCGCAGTAGAATGTAAAGAGGAAATGAATCCTCGCACGCTCACCAACTACGTATGGTCGGTAATGGTCCTGGCGATTATCGGGGTGGCTGCCTATTTTCTGGTACCCATCATCCTTGATTGGATGAGCAGCGGAATGGAGAAGCGAGAAACCATGGACAGGCCGAGTTCTCTGGATTTGCGCGATTCACTTCCGAGCAAGTAGGCTACGCAGTATGCGCTTCGCCCTTTTAGCAGCCTTGGCACTTCTGGTCGGCTGCGGAAGAGATAACGATTCCGACATCATCGTCCTGCGTGTCGCCAATTGGAGCGGCGCCGGTGACGATAGCGAATTTGAGCGGACGATTCAGGACATCTACGAAGAGTTCGAGAGGCGGCACCCGGGCGTGGATATTCGCGTCGAGGGCATCCCCGACGGCTATGTCTCCAAGGTCATCTTAAGTTTTGTGGCAGGGACGGAACCGGATGTCATGCTGCTCGACGCTTCCAGTGCGGCAGTCTTTATCGACAACGGTGTTTTAGCAGACCTCATGCCCTTTATTGAAAATGACACCGCCTTCGCCTTAGGCGATTTTTTTGAGAATGTTGTCGACATCGCGCGGCGGGGTAATGCGCTGTTTGCAATCCCCAACGACTTCACGCCGATGGTGATGTACTACAACAAGCGCCTTTTCGATAAAGCCGATGTGCCATATCCGAAACCCGGTTGGACTTTTCAGGATTTTCGCGCAACAGCAAGAGCGCTTACAATCCCGGGAGAGCAGTATGGATTCTCGTTTGCAAACTGGATGCCAGGTTGGATCATGTGGCTTTGGAACAACGACGGAGACGTGATCGATTCGTCCTTCCCACGCGCAAGCGGCATTCTTGATTCTGCTGAGAATGTCAGCGCACTCGAGTTCTTACACGATGTGATCAAGGTGGACAAGTCGGCGCCGTCTCTTGGCGAAGTAGCGTCGATGGGTGTCGACCTATTCGCGAACGGGCAAGCCGCGATGACTGTGAGCGGCCATTGGGCATTGATCGGCTATACAAACGCGCCCAAAGGCAGCGACGGCAAACCCGCGATCACTTGGGATGATTTGGGTGTTATAGAAATGCCTTCGCAAACCGGAAGTAGTGTTACCGTGATGTACGAATCTGGATACGCAATCGGCAAGAACTCAAAAAACAAGGAGCTTGCGTGGGAGTTTATCAAGTACTTTACGAGTTACGAAGTCCAGAGTAAATACAACAAGAGTGGAATCGCGGTGTGTGCGCGCAAGGACGTCGCCCAAGAGCGGGCAAGTGATCCGCTGGAAGCAATGTTTCTGCCGATCATTCCGAGCGCGAGACCTCCTCATGGAGCATCGGTCGAGGGCTACGAAATTGTCGAAAAAGTGGGTAAGAACGCTCTCGATTCAATTTTGAATAACGATATTCCCGTCCGCGTCGCCCTCGAAAAAGCGGCGAAGCGGATCGACCAGGAGTTTGCAAAGCGTTGAGAATGCACCGTGGCGAGGAGCAGCGGCAGGGCTGGCTATTCGTTTCTCCGGCCGTCATTCACCTTGCCGTGTTTGCGCTCATTCCTATTGGTTATGCGTTGTACCTCAGCCTGTTTAAGTGGCAGCTTCTTCGCGAATCACAAGAATTTATTGGTTTACAGAACTATGCAATGTCGCTTGCCGAATCGCCGTTTTGGAACGCGATGTGGAATTCTGGGCGTTACGCGATAGTCAGTGTGCCGGCCGGGATGATTGTGGCTCTCGCCGTTGCGATTCTGGTTAACCAAAAGCTTCGAGGCATCACGGTCTTTCGCACCCTTTTCTATATTCCGGCTATCGCCTCCGGGGTCGCGATTTCGATGCTTTGGATTTATGTTTATCTCCCGGAAACCGGCATGATAAACACTATTCTGGGCTCGTTCGGCGTGCAAAGCATCGACTTTCTCAATCGCGCCGAATGGGCGATGTGGGCGCTTGTATTCATGTCGATATGGACCGGTCTCGGGCCGCGCATGGTACTATTTCTCGCGGGCCTCTTGTCCATTCCGCAGCCACTCTACGAAGCTGCGGAGCTTGATGGCGCGAGCCGGTGGCGATGCTTCGTTTCCATAACGCTGCCCATGCTTGCACCGACCACGCTGTTCGTGCTCATTACTTCCACGATCTCGGCGCTGCAAATCTTCACACCTGTTTACATGATGACCAAGGGCCAGCCCGAAGACACCACGGACGTGATCGGATACCACATCTATTCCGAGGCATGGGTGAACTTCAATATCGGATTGGCTTCCGCGAAGTCGTTCCTACTTTTGATCGTCATCGCGGCTATTTCCTTGCTTCAATTTCGACTAATGAAAAAGCCGATGGAGGATTTCTCAACAGGGTGAAGATGCTGCGCACCGCCCTATCCTATGGTCTCCTGCTTGGATTGGCAGGCTTCCTGATGGCTCCGTTTGTATGGATGGTGTTCGTGTCATTGCATCCGAGCCGACAGCCAATCCCGACTCTCGAGAACATTATCCCGCAGGATCCGCAATGGCAAAATTACAAGACCGTATTGTTCGATTTGAATCTGCCGGTCGATCGCTTCTTTCTTAACTCTCTATTTGTTACATTTTCGGTAGTCATCTTGCAATTGCTAATAACGTCGATGGCGGCTTACGCATTTGCACGGCTCCGCTTCAGGGGCAAGAAACCGCTCTTTGCAGTATTTCTCGGCTCGATGATGTTTGCCGGTCCGGTTACACAGATTCCCGTTTATCTTCTGCTCCGTTCCTTCGCCTGGCTCGATACGTACTACGCGCTGATAGTGCCAGGCATCAGCTCGGCGTTCTCGATTTTTCTCTTGCGCCAATTCTTTAGCCAGATACCATACGATCTCGATGAAGCCGCTCGCATCGACGGAGCGAGTCACTTCAACATTTACTCCCGCATCATCATGCCGCTCTCGAAACCTGCGCTAGCGACGGCTGCAGCGTTTACGTTCTTCGGCGTCTGGACCGATTTCTTTGGTCCGCTGATCTATACCAATTCCACCGATATGCGAACGTTGGAAGTCGGCCTCTCGATTTTCAAGAACTCCTACGGCGGATCGAACTGGCCGCTGCAAATGACCGCCGCCGTCATCGTGCTGCTGCCTCTCCTCCTGGCGTTCTTGTTCGCGCAGCGTTACTTCGTGAAAGGCATCCTCTTGGGTGGCGTCAAGTAGGCTCGCGCGTCATACTCATTGTTATGCTGGTATTGATTGCAGCGACCTCAATGGCTACCTCGCAGTTCGTGACCCTTACGCCCGGGCAACGCATCACGCGTTCGACGACCGTGGAGCAGGAAGTGTACGCCTTCCCCTCAACCGCGGACGATGGCACGAAGGCAGCCATAACGATAGAAGGCAACGGAATCACCGTTGACTTCAACGGGGCAACGCTCGAAGGGACACCCCAGCGCACTGAGCCGGATCAACGCAAGGGCACCGGGATCATCGTACGAGGCAGCAACGTCACGATCAAGAATCTCAAGGTGCGTGGATATCGGCATGGCCTGATCGCTCGAGAAGTACCGAACCTCCGTATTTTCGACTCTGACTTTTCTTACAATTGGAAACAGCGACTTGCTTCAACCGTTGAACGAGAAGACGCCGCCGACTGGATGAGCTTTCATCAGAACGAAAAGGATGAATGGCTGCAATTCGGAGAAGGGATTTACTTGCGCGACTGCGATAAGTTTGAAGTCAAGAACTGCACCATCACGGGCGGTCAAAGCGGATTGATGGTCACACAATGCGACGGTGGCAAAATTTGGAACAACAACTTTTCGTTTCTGTCCGCGCTCGGCTTAGGCATGTACCGCAGCAGTAACAACACCGTGATGCACAACAATATCGACTGGTGCGTGCGTGGGTTCAGCTACGGCGTTTACAACCGCGGTCAGGATTCGGCGGGGATATTGGTTTATGAGCAATCGAACCGCAATACATTTGCCTACAATTCCGTGACCCACGGCGGCGACGGTTTTTTCCTGTGGGCGGGGCAGACTACGATGGACACCGGCAAAGGTGGCTGCAACGACAATTTACTGTACGGCAACGATTTTAGCCACGCGCCAACGAACGGAATCGAAGCGACTTTTAGCCGCAACAAATTTATCAATAACTTATTGATGGAGTGTTGGCACGGCATCTGGGGCGGGTATTCGTATGATTCCGAAGTGATCGGCAACGTGTTCGCCTACAACGAGGAGGCGATTGCATGGGAGCATGGGCAGGACAACAAAGTTCTCGCCAACAGATTTTATCGAAACAATGAGGATATGGTGATTTGGGCTAACGCAACCCAGGATCCGAATTGGGGGTACCCGAAGAACAGGGACACAAAGAGCAGGGATTGGCTGATCAAGGACAATGTCTTTGAGCATTCGGTCGCGACCGTATTTCGGTTAACGCGCTCGCAAAGTGTTAACGTCGAGAGCAACTTCCTCTCCCACGTTGGACTTGCCTTAAAGATTCAGGACGTTACGAATTTAGTAGCCAAAAGCAATTTAGCTCAAATGACAAAGCCGGAAACGGCGCTTGAAGGTAATGATGTCGTGGTCGATGATGCTTATATCCCAGCGAAAAGGGAAACAAGTTTTGCGTTCGGCACAAACGACAATTTACGGTACGGCAGCAAGTTTGAGCTTACTCGCCAGAAAGATGCACCCATTACACTCGACCAACCCCTGTGGGACCCGTGGCATCGTGGGGGCTGGGGTAATTCGGGCGCCTATTCTAGGATTAGAGAGGTCCGAGAAAATGCATTCTTTTTCAGTCGATCACTCGCACCTGCGACGCTCCCCGG
>JBDSVQ010000029.1:0-12863 GCA_039927135.1 Fimbriimonadales bacterium
ACTTCCTCTTCCAGCCCAAAGACGCCGAGCCCGATGCCCAAATCGAAGACACAAGAAAACGCCTCGAACCCATCTTAAAACGCCGTCTCGCAGGCACACTAAAATCTCTTCAGATCACAAACGAAAACGGCATCATCCGCGCGCGAGCCACCATCGAAGCCCCAACACCTGCCGACCTCGAAACAATAAAAACCCTCGAAGTCGACCTACGGAAAAACATAAACCCGCGGATCCAACTCACGGTCGCAACCAACCTAATCGCAGGCTAACGAACCACAGGTCGCAAAACCGGCTGATGGTCACGTCCCGGATGCTCCGTCAAACGACGCCGACCCGACCCATCCGAATTCATCACATAAACGTTATACTGCTGCCCACTGCCACTAATAAATAAAACGCGATCGCCCAACATCCAACACGGATACCAATCTCCCGATGGCTGCGAAACAACTTTCAGACTCTGCCCATCCGAAGACATGCTCATAATTCCCGCTCCCTCCGAGTCCGAATAATGAAAGGCGAGCCGCTTACCATCCAATGACCATACCGGACACGAATCAAATGAATCCAAGTGCGTCAAACGTCGCGCCCCCGTCCCATCTGCGCCCATCACATAGATATCTGCATTGCTTGCTTCTCCAGCCTTAATTTGCCGGCAAAAAGCAATTTGCTTCCCATCGCGAGACCACGACGGCAGCTCCTCGTAATCCTCATTCGTTGTCAACCGAAAAACGTTCGAGCCGTCCGCATCCATTACATAAATCTCACCGTCCGCATGATCCCGCGTCGACATAAATAAAATGCGCTTCCCATCCGGAGAAACCGAAGAAACAAAGCGAGCATAGCGGAAACTCCCACCAGATACATGCCCCATTGTAGTCAATCTTCAGACAAGTTCCGAAAATCGCGGAACATTTTGATGGGAAGTCGCATTCCGCTCGTTGTCCGGCCCTGGTGCCGGCGAGGAGAAAAATATGAAAGCTAGCCGAATCTCGACGATGGCATTAGCAGCGGCATTGGCTGCTGCCGCCTCAGCCGATTACAGCACCCAGGTTATCGCAGAAGGCCTGCCGGCTCCGACAGGAATCGCGGTGCGAGGGCAGGGTCCCAACACCACCATTTACTGGACGGAAGTGCCTAACCCCGGCATTCCCATGATGAACAACGCCGTACGTAAAATGAATCTAAGCTCGGGCGTTCAAACCCTACTACATATGGGCGAACCCGATCCGCAAAACATCGCCCTAGATAAGTTTGGAAACGTGTTTTGGACGTGCCGATCTGCAGGAGTCATTCTCCGACAATCCGCCGACGGAATGACGACAGGCGCGATTCTTGAGAATCTGCTTCGCCCAACCGGTATCTCCGTGGGTCTTAATGGCAACGTCTACTTCACGCAAGTGCCGACCCCCGGCGTTCCCGGCAATATGGGCGGCATGAACACCACAAACCTTTTCGACGGCAAGTCGATTCAAACACTCACAATGGGCGAACCCGAGCCGACCGACATCGTCGTTGACAGGCAAGGCACATCCTACTGGACCTGCAAGTCCGCAGGTGTGATCCTGAAAAGAACGCGCCGCGGGGTCGTCAGCCTTGTCCTCAATAACCTCAACCAGCCAACAGGCATAGCGCTCGACAAGACGCAGCACAAACTCGTCTTCACCGAAGTGCCCACACCCGGGCTCCCCGGCTCGATGGGCGGGATGAACGCGGTTTGGCAATACGACCTAAAGCGCGGCAGCCTGAACCTGGTCAATGCCGGTGACCCGCAACCCACCGACGTCGCCGTCGGAATGAACGGCCACATCTACTGGACATGCACCTCCGCCGGCGTCATCGTGGAGGCGACGCCCAACCCCTGAGCCCCATCGAAAAACTACGGGGGCCGCCGAATGAGCCAAATCTTGCAAAATCAGATATGCGAACTTTCGGTCGGCGGCCTCCTTTCGAGCCTGCGGTCCGCCCCGAATTACCTGTCCTCTATCGAGTCGCCCGAAGAATCGCCAACCAAGAGGCCGACGCCGAAGACCTCGTGCAAAAATGCCTCCTCCAAGCATTCCGAGCCTGGAGTCGCTTCGATGGCCGTCACCTCCGAAGCTGGCTCATCCAAATCCTCCGCAATGAGGCGATCGCTGAGCACCGCGGCCTCGAAGCCAAAGTCGAATTCGTCCCAATCGACGACGCCGACACTCCCACAGACACCCTCTGGAGAGACATCGAATGGAAACAGCAGCAACACCACATACTCGGTCAATTGCAGAAACTGGACGTCGAACACCGACTCGCAATACAGCTATGCGACGTCGAGCAATTCAGCTACGAGGAAGCCGCCGAAGCGCTCGATATACCAACCGGAACGCTCAAGTCGCGGCTACATCGGGGACGAACGCTCTTGCGTAACCGTCTAATCGATCTGGAGGGAGAACGATGAACGAAACTCCAGACTGGGGCGCGTACCTCGCAGGTGAACTAGAGACCGACGAGCGATCGAGAATCAATTCGCTCGTCGAAAACGACCAAGCCGCTCGTCAAGAACTCGAAGGCTTCAAGGCCTTCCAAGCGACCATGCGAGAAGTCGGCCAAAACGAAGCCGTCCCGCTCCACAAACTCGAAAAAACCCTCTCCCATATCGCCAAACAAAAACGGCGCTCACCTGTCCTCAGCTACGCAATCGCGGCTTGCCTCCTGATCGCGATCTGCTATGCAGGACTCAAAGCCATAACGTATGACGCAATGGAGCTCGCCACAACGCCGACAACCGAACAGATCCCAACAAAAAACCCTCAGCAAGCCAAGGACTGGGTCTACGCTAATACGCTAATGCAAACGCCCGTCATTGACCTAACCGAAGCAGCTCCGATCGTGGGCGCGCGCTACGGGGAAGGTTGGGCATGCTACGACTACGAAGTCGACGGCAATGCCTACTATCTCTACATGAGCCGCGCAACCGAGTCAATAGAAAAGGGCACCCCCGACACCATCAACGGCAGAACTGTCTACCGAGGAAGAGGAATAGGCTGGATAGAGGGAAATCTCGCCTACTACATAAAAGGCGGCGAAGACGACACCCGCGAGTTACTCGCAGAGCGCGCCCGCGCCGCCACAGAAAACTAAACTACGCCGGAGCCGAAACCTGGTCCCAAACCGACTTCAACGCGTCACGAGAAGCCAACAAGGCGCTCCGCTCAGCATCCGAAACCGCAGGCTCCAAAACCGAAACCACACCCTTGCGGCCAACGCGAGTCGGCAGCGACAAACAAACGCCGCTGATGCCCATCACGCCCTTCTGTAAAGAAGAAACCGGCAGGATCCGCTCACTGTCCAAAGCAACCGCCTCGACCACTTCCTTGATCGAAACGCCAACAGCCCAACCCGCGCCGCCCTTCAGCGAAATCACGCTTGCGCCGCTCTTCTTCGTCGCGTCAAAAATCCCGTCGCCAACAGCTTGCGTAAAGCCCGGCAAGCTGCTCAAATGCACGCCGCCGATCGTCGCACTGCTCCAAATCGGAACCATGCTGTCCCCATGCTCGCCGAGAATAACGGCATCAATGTCCGTCGCGCCCACCTTGAAGTGATCCGCCAGCAATGAACGGAAACGGCACGTGTCCAGGACGGTTCCAAGCCCAAAGATTTGGCTCTCAGGCAAACCCGATTCCTCCACCGCAAGCTGCGTGAGGATATCAACAGGATTGCTCACCACCAAAATCGTCGCCGTCTCCGGCAACTTGAGGTTTTTCACGTTGCCGATAATGTCCTTGAACAAGGTCACGTTTCGGTTGATCAGCTCAAGCCGGCTCTCGTCCGGTTTGCGTCGCAGCCCGGCAGTGATAACCACACAATCGCTGCCGTCGATAGCGCTGTAATCGCCCGAGCGGATGATCTGGCTGCTCGTGAGAGCGGAGCCGTGGCGCAGGTCCAACGCCTCGCCCTCCGCAAGCTCCGCGTTCATATCGTTGATAACGATCTCCCTAACAATTCCGCCGAGTTGCAAGGCAAACGCGGCATTACTCCCGACGCGGCCACCGCCGCCAATGATGCTGACTTTCATAGGTTAAAAACCCCCGAGCCTAACGCTTCGCGGGGTCTTCATTATGGCAGATTCCGACTTCCCCAACGGAACCTTTGCCGTCCCGGCGATTCCGACCCCCATAGAGAAATGGATGGATGGATGAATGCTTTTAGGCCTACCGAGACGGGACCGGCGCGGCCGCGGCGTTGGCCCTCGCAGCGAAGCGGCGAAACTTCGGCGACGCTGCCACACGCGCAGCCAACGCCGCCGGCAGATTCGGCGACTCGTAGTCGAAATTCTTCTGCAAACGCATCCGCTCCGTCCCGCAAAGCGCCGACGGCCGCAGCTTCGCCCACCCGAGAGCGGTGTACCAAAGCAGCAGCGAGCCGATGTTTTGGCTGGGATAGGCCCGCGAGGCGCGAACCTTAAGCCGCCGCTCTTCCGGAGTAAGCAGGATGACCTCCTCGCCGGCAGAGTCCGCAAAGCGGTTGATGCGCGGAACCCGCGTTAGGTACGTGTGATAGAACGGTATCTCGAACATCGGCAACCGCCCGCCGTTGGCGAGTGAGACTGCCAGATTCGTCGAGTCGTGGTCAATATGCCCACACTCGAACGCCCCGAGCGCGATGCGCTCTGGCTGCACGGCGTCAATCACGCCCCTGGCGAACTCCGCGAGTTCCGCCAGGTGGTCGCAGGCATCCCCATCCGGCGCGCCGAAGAATCGCAGGTTCTCCTGCGGAACGCCCAACGAGCCGACCAGTTCCCGCGCTTCTGCCTCGCGGACCGGTGTGCTGACCGTCCACGCACAGTGGACTTCAGCCCCGGCATCACAAAGCCGCTTCATCCAGGCAACGATCGAAATCTCGTCATCAGGATGAGTAAAAAAGAAAAGCCAACGGCGAGCTTGAAGGTCGAAAGCCTTCAAGAAAGATCCCACTCTCGCTGGATCTCATAAACTCCGCCCTCGCCGAGAACGGAGTTAACCAAAACAACCTTCTCCGCCCTAAACTCGACCGGCGAGAGGTGCATATACTTCACCGTCCGCGGCGTCGGAAGCCGCGCAATCGTCAGGTGCGCATGCGGTTTTTCCTGCCCCATCGATGCCATCAATTTCGGCAGCGGCGACGGCATTTGCGCACCGCAAAAAATAACGCGCGCCTGCTTCCGTAGCGGAAACGCGTCGACATGGTCGAGCGCAACATCAAACGCGCTTTTCCCCTCCACAGCGGCATCTACAAGCGCCTCGGCTCTGGCGACTTCAACGTCGCCGAAAAACCGAAGCGTTAAATGCATTTTCTCGGGCTTTACGAGAATCGCCTTTGGGTGAAATGTCTTGATCGCCGTAGCGATTTGACCGCACTTTTCGGCAACATCTTGTGGGGGAAAGATCGCTGCAAAAAGCCTCATGATGCGGTTATCTCCGTATAAAGAACGGCTAACGCGCGCTGCACACTTATTTCGCGAATATGCTCCCGCCCACCGCGAAACCTGTGCTCCTCGACCGTAGTGTTTTCTTGTGTTGCAACTGCCACGTAAACCAAGCCAACCGGTTTGGTTTCTGAACCGCCGCCCGGCCCCGCTATGCCGGTGATGGCGAGACCGTAAGTACTGCCGAACTTGGACCGTACATTTGTCGCGAGCTGTCTTGCGACTTGCTCGCTAACGGCGCCAAATTCGTTTAGGTCTTGCGATGAAGCGTTAAGCATATCGGCCTTTACGCTGTCTGAATAGCTCAAGATTCCTCCAAGGAAAACGTGGCTCGCGCCGGGGACCGAGGTAATGCGCGCTCCGAGCATGCCTCCCGTGCAACTCTCGGCGATCGCCAAGCTCGAGTTGGCTGTCGTCAGCTTGTCAACGATGACCTTGGCGAGGTCGTGGTTATTGTCAGAATAAACGGCATCTCCCAGTTTCGATTTTATCGATTGCATCAGCGGCGAAATGAGAGATTCGGCTTCACTCACGTTGCGCGCCTTAGCGGTGATCCTCAGATGAACTTCGCCAACTTTCGCGTAAGGCGAAAGGGTTGGGTTTTCTTGTAGCATCTCTTGGGCGAACCTCTCGTCCAAGGCACTTTCCGGAATGCCCAGTATGCGGAGCGTTCGGGAGTGAATAACGGAGCCCGAAAGCGAAGCGAGAATCGGGCGGACGGATTTCTCCAGCATTGCGAGGAATTCGTTGCGAGGGCCGGGCATCGCGATGACGTGTTTGCCGTTTTCTTGCCAATGAATTCCGGGCGCGGTGCCCGATTCGTTGGGAATGCAGACGGCGTTGACCGGGCGTAGCACCTGCCTTTCGTAAACTGCGCGCCACATGCCGCTGCGGGACTTTACGTAGGATTTCAACTCTGCAAGCGCCTCAGTGTCGCATTCCAACGGTTCCTCGACAGCGGTCGCGATGGCATCGCGGGTGATATCGTCAACCGTCGGGCCGAGCCCGCCTATCGTGAATACGATGTCTGACCGAGAAAGGGACTCACGAATCGTTGCGACGGCCCGCTCCAAACGGGCGCCAACGGTTGATCGCCGCTTGTGCACGATGCCGCACTCGGCGAGGGCCTTGCCGAGCGCCTGCGAATTGGTGTCGACGATATCTCCGAGAAGTATCTCGGTGCCGATCGCGATGATTTCGGCTGAAGGCATGTAACCTAAATGGTAGCAGACCTATAATGTTCTCATGGTTGGTTTGCTAGTTTCTGTAGCGCTTCTCTTTCCTCAGTTCCCCCAAGGCCCATCCGCCGTCGAACTCGAGGCAATGAAGAAGCTCGATTTCATGGTGGGCAATTGGGAAGGCGTGGGCTGGATGATGTTGCCTGAGGGCCGAGAAGTTTTCAAGGGCACGGAGAACGTGCAGAAAAAGCTTCAGGGTAAGGCTCTCCTTATCGAAGGCAAGTTCGCCGATACGAAGGACGGCAGGATTGTGCACGAGACGATGGCAATCGTTACCTACGACGAGGCGAAGAAGAAGTACGTTTTCCAGACCTACCTCTTCAATCGGCCCGGTGGCGTGTTCGACTTGAACGTTAAGCCGAACGGTTTCACCTGGGCAATCGACGTGCCAAACGTAACGCGAGCCGACTACGACATGAACCTCGTAAACGGGGAATGGGTGGAGAAGGGCTCTGTTACGCTTCCCAATGGCCAGAAACACGAGTTCTTGGAGATGCGGCTTAAGAAGAAGAGTTAGTCGGAACCAAACGATGCGTTAGCGATTTCGCGCGTGAGCATCGAAACAATTTCGATGACTGTTTGTTCTTTGTGGCTGTCTTCCTTGACGGCGAAAGAAAATGCCGCAAGGCGCAATAGATTAGGCGGAAGGGCGTGGACGATTTCCCAGGCAAAGGAAGTCATCCCGTCCTTCTTCTCTATGAAAGATACCAGCGCGTTGCCGTTGTTTAGTTGAAGGACTTCCCTGCCTTCGTGCCCCGCGTGCTTCGCCAAGAAGTCGAATGCATGGGCCGGTAAGACCCCATCGGGCCCGTCGATTTCAACCGTGTTCAGGAAGAGTACACCGATGCCTTCTGGCTCGCGGAAGATTGCGCCGCCATCCGGCAGATACTCGGCGGTCCAGCGCTTTGGTAGGCGGAATCGGAGCTTCCCATCGCGGAAGTCGACGATTTGCATTACGCTAAAGGCGGTTTAGTGTCGCCGGGATTCTTTACGTGACCCTTGCCGCTAACCTCGGTTACAGGGAACGTGACGCCCCCCGATCCGACAATCTTATGCCGCATGGTGGGAAAGAGGATCACGTCTCGGATGCTTTCGGCGCCTGTCATAAGCATCGCCAAGCGATCCATTCCGATGCCTAGGCCGCCAGCAGGGGGCATTCCCATCTCAAGCGCATAAAGGAAGTCTTCGTCGAGCGGGTTGGCTTCGAGATCACCTTTTGCTAGGGCTGATGCCTGGGCCTCCATGCGGCTACGCTGATCGACTGGGTCGTTGAGTTCGCTGAATGCGTTACAAAGCTCGCGGCACATGACGTAGCCTTCGAATCGGCGGGTAAGGCCGGGGCGCAGCGGGTCCTTCTTGGCCAGCGGCGAGGTCTCTATGGGATAGCCCTGCACGAACGTCGGCTGCAAAAGGGTCGGCTCGACAAAGCGTTCGAGCAACTTTTCGATGATGCCGCCTACGCTGTCTTCCTTATCCGTAGGCAGTCCAACACGTTGCATCGCTGCTTTAGCCGTCTCTAAGGAATCGAACTCTGCGGGTTTGATGCCAGCCGTCTCTTCGATTCCGGCTAGGAGGTCTAGGCGCCTCCATTCTTTCGAGAAGTCGATAACCGTGCCCTCGATTTCGATTTGGGGCGTGCCGTTTAATTCAATCGCCAGGTGCCTACACAAGTCCTCGACGAGGGCTTGGATATCTTCCATCTTCACGTATGCCTGATAAAGCTCGAGCATCGTGAACTCGGGGTTGTGGCGAGTGCTGATGCCTTCGTTGCGAAAGACCCTTCCGATTTCGTAAACCTTATCGATTCCGCCAACGAGCATTCGCTTTAGATACAGCTCGAGTGAAATGCGAAGCTTTAGTTCCAAATCGAGAGCGTTATGGTGCGTCGTGAAGGGGCGCGCGGCTGCGCCACCAGCCTCGGTTTGGAGTACCGGCGTTTCGACTTCAAGGAAGCCCCGGTTATCGAGAAAGCGCCGCGTGGCAGATACGACTCGTGCGCGATCGAGGAGCATCTTGCGGCTCTCTGCATTCGCGATTAGGTCGAGATAGCGGCGTCTGTATCGCTCTTCGACATCGGTTAGGCCGTACCACTGCTGGCCGTCCTTCTCCTTTCCGATGGGGGGCGTGTGGAGGCACTTCGCAAGAACTGCGAGGGTTGCGGCGTGGATGCTGATTTCGCCCGTACGCGTGGTAAAAACGGTGCCGCTGACACCCACGATGTCGCCAAGATCGACCAGTTCGAAAACCTGCCAGAGGTCATCGCCGACATCTTCCTTCTTTACGTAAATCTGGATACGCTGACCGGAAAGTGTAAGGTCTGCAAACGATGCTTTGCCCATCATTCGCAACGCGGTAACGCGTCCCGCGAGAGAGACCGTCTCTCCTTCTAACTCGGCGTATTGGTCACGAACGTCGTCCGGCAGGTGCGTAATGGCGTGCGCTTCGTTGTGGTAGGGATCATGCCCCAGTTCGACGAGGCGCTCAAGCTTTGTTAGACGAGGCTCTTCGCTCACTTAACCCCTTTGGATAGGGATTTGACGTCATAGACGATCTTGCCGGCGGGTGCGTCGACGGTTACCTTGTCGCCCTTCTTCGCGCCGAACAATGCCTCGCCAAGTGGCGATTCAGTTGAGATCATTTCGTTTTGCGGATCGGCTTCGACACTGGAAACGAGCGTCACCTTGCGGTTCTTCTTGGTTTTCGTGTTAACGATCTCGGCGACGGTGCCGATCGTTACTTCGCGATTAGAAACGTCGTCAGGCGTCAGCACTTGTGCGTTAGATAGCACCGACTTGAGGTCTACGATTCGACCTTCGACCATTGCCTGCTCAAACTTGACTTCATCAAGTTCGGAATTGTCGTCACTGAACTCGCCGTGGTCCTTGCTGTCTCGAAGTCGGCTGGCGATTTCGGGTCGGCGCACGGTTGTAAGTTCTTCCATCTCGTCCGAGAGGCGCTTGTAGCCCTCAGGAGTCAGAAAAATGACGTCATTAGTACTTTCACTCATTGGCATGATAGTGTCCTTTGCCTGCGGGCTGCGGACGGAGTCCCGGCATTATAACCGAAAGACCCCGGTAACCCGGGGCGCTATTCTGCTAACGTCGGAGATGGTCGTTTGGTTTCACTCGGCCTGGCTTAAAAGTGCTTCGATCGAGGGTGTATCACCCTCGGAAACTATGCGACGCAGTTCTCGGATGGCCCTCGTTTCTATCTGGCGGACGCGTTCTTTGCTTACTCCTAGTTGGATCGCGAGCTCTTGCAGCACGGCCATCGGCATTACGCCGGCGAGGCCGAGCCGGCGTTCAAGCACGGTCCGTTCGCGGTCCGGCAGCCGCCTTAGGAGGCGGTGCAACTCCTCGACTCCGAACTTCTTGAGCGCCTCGCCCTCGGGGCTTTCGCATGTCTCGTCCTCTAGAACCGTCGTGTAATCCCACGACTCGTCCCGGCCCGTTTCAAGGGAAACGCAGTCTTGATCAACGCCATTGACGGCCGCAAGCCTATCAACGCTGATTCCGAGGTCGTTCGCGAGCTCTTCATCTGTCGGCAGGTGTCCGGTTCGGGCAATGAAATCGGCGCGGCGCTTCGACACTTTCTTGCCAGCCTCGAATATGTGGGCAGGAAGTCGGATCACGCGAGAACGAAGGATGATTGCTTTGCCGATCGCTTGGCGGATCCAGAAGACGGCGTAGGTGGAAAACTTCCAGCCCATCTCCGGGTCGTATCGATCAATGGCTCGCATCAGGCCGATCGTGCCTTCTTGGACGAGGTCCTCAAAGGAGATGCCCGAGGCCTGGTACCTTCCTGCGATCTTGCAGACGAGGCGGAGGTTAGACTCGGCAAGCCTGCGGCGCGCCTCGTCGTCTCCTGCCTTGGCTTTTCTCGCGAGTTCACGCTCCTCGTCTCGAGCCAGTAGCTGATGTTGCATCAGCCGCGGGATCATCGACGGGATTCGATCCTCAGTCTGCGGTGTTTCGGATTGAATGTTAATGGGCCGCTTCATGCGACTCTCACACCGGTCATCCATAACCGCGGCTGCTCCCAAATGCCAGCCGGTGTGCTCCTCAATTAGTTTGACGACGTCGGAGCGAACAAGTTCGCCACCTCGGACGTCAGTGGTTAAGGTGACACAAATTGTATCGTGGCGTCAATGTTAAGGACTTTGTACCTAACGCCAGCAGAGTTGGTACAATTTGCGTCCTGCCGCCAACGGCCGATAACACGGGTTAGAGGCGGCGTCCCAACAGAAATGAAACATCTGGGCTTTTTTACTAGGACAGCGCAACTTGCGCTGCTGGATTCTCTGGCGGCTGGGTTCGCTCCGAGGCTTGGGTCAAGTGTCGGGCGCCGTACTTCTTACACTTGTGGAGGTCGATGGCGGTGCCGTATGTAATCGGCGCCTTGGCGCTAACCCTCACCTTCGGCATGGCGATCACGGTTCCGCATCGCCGCAGCCTCTTTTCGCTCCTAGCGGACTGGCTAAGGTCTCGCTTTAAGTCGGCTGTAGCCGTCGAGGAGCTGCAGATCAATCGCGACTGGACCGTTTTCACCTCCGAGCACGACAACAACTTTAAGAAGTGGTTGGACGGAGACGACTTTCATAACCCGCCGGGCCCGGGTGCGCTTCCTTCTTTGGGGAGCCATCTGCTGGTGGAGTTTTATGGCTGCGACCCGAAGTCTTTAGAGCAGGAGTCCGTTGTTCGGCAGGCTATGGTTGAGGCCGCCCAAAACAGCGACGCCA
Organism: Fimbriimonadales bacterium; assembly: GCA_039927135.1. Lineage (GTDB taxonomy): Bacteria > Armatimonadota > Fimbriimonadia > Fimbriimonadales > ATM1 > JACDEQ01. Next base: position 11,417 of record JBDSVQ010000029.1, read on the forward strand.
GTCTTGTGACAGACAGCTTTCACGAGTTCAAGCCATTCGGCGTCTCAGGTGCAGTGATCATCCAGGAATCGCACTTCACAATCCACACTTGGCCCGAACATGGCTATGCGGCGGTGGACCTTTTCTATTGCAGCAACATCGCCGTGGATAAGGCGATTGAGACGCTTCAGAGGCACTTTAAGCCGAAGCGGACGGGATACATGGTCGTCCGGCGCGGGATGGAAGAAGAAGTGGAGCGCTACGCGCCGTCTTAGGCATAGCGTGTCGTTCTTCCACAGAAAGCAAAAGTCTGCCGCTCAACCGGAGTGGCTGATTGTCGGCCTGGGAAATCCGGGTGGGCAGTATTCGAGCACCCGCCATAACGTAGGGTTCGAGGTAGTGCGGGTGCTTTCGGAGCGGCACACGATTGCGCTGAAGACGAGGAAGTTCGAGGCGAACTTTGGAGCCGGCACGATCGGCGACGCTGCGGTCTGCCTGGTTAGGCCGATGACGTATATGAACCTGAGCGGCCGGGCGGTTGGTGCGCTTGCTAGGCATTTCAACCTGCAGGCGGACAGGGTTTTGGTTGTTTTCGACGAAATGGACCTTCCGGTTGCGCGCGTTCAGTTAAAGCCGTTCGGTGGGGCGGGATCGCACAACGGTATGAAGAGTTTGGCGGAGCATCTGGGGAACGAGTTTCCTCGCGTGCGGATAGGCATTGGTAAGCCGGCGACTGCAGGCATCGACCATGTGCTTTCGCATTTCGATCGTGATGAGATTCCTTTGGTGCGAGAGGCGATAGGACGGGCGGCGGACGCTTGCGAGGCGGTTGTCCGAGAGGGGGTCGAGAATGCTATGAATTTGACCAATTTGCCGAAATGACATGGAAGGAGTTTGTTAGCGGGGCCGCATCGCTCGGCGTTACCCTGGACGGCGACCAGGTTCGCGCGTTTGAGGTTTTTGAGGATCGGCTGTACGCCGCGAACGCGACGATAAACCTGACACGCGTGCCGCGTGATGATTGCCGAGGCCGACACTTCTTGGATTCGCTTTCGCTGTCGCCGTTGATCCCGGAGGGTGCAAGCGTGATCGACATCGGATCGGGGGCAGGATTACCGGGGGTTCCGCTAGCTCTTGCACGGCCTGACCTTCGGGTGACGCTGCTCGATGCGGGCACCAAGGAGATCCGTTTCCTGGAGTCGCTGGCAGACTTGGTGGCTTGCGGGCTGATTTTGCAGCGTGCGGAAGAGGCGGGGCGGCAGGCAGAGTTTCGGGAGAGGTACGACGTTGCGGTTGGTAGGGCGCTAGCTCCGCTGCCGATTCAAGCAGAATTGAGCGCGCCGTTTGTGCGGGTCGGAGGACTGTTTTTGCCGCAGAGGGCAGAGGGTGAGGATACGCCTTCGTTTGAGGTTTTGGGGTTGCGGCTAAGGGAGCGTGTTACTGTTAAGGGGGCAGGGATAGATCGACT
>JBDSVQ010000030.1:0-6649 GCA_039927135.1 Fimbriimonadales bacterium
CAGTGAACCATCTAGCGTTACCCGCCGAAGACTGGCGGGTAACAGGGAACCGTCTAGCGTTACCCGCCGATGACCGGCGGGTAGCAGCAAACCGTGCGCGAGACGCGCGGAATGGGACGCAAATGTCGCCGGCTCGTACGCGGGACGCGCGGAATTGGGGAGCGGCGTGAGGGAAACGCTACGCGGGCAGCGTGAACGATTCTAGGCGGCTCTTGACCTCGTTGAGGAAGTTCGCCGCGCCTACGCCGTTGATCACGCGATGGTCGAAAGTCAGCGCGAGGTTCACCATGTGCACGAAATCGTAGCCGCCCATTTTCGCGACCGGGTGCCAATAGGCCTCGCCCAAGAAAAGCGTCGCGACCGACGGCGAAACGACCACCGGCACGGCGTCGCGCAGGCCGAACGCCATCATGTTGGTGATGCTGAGCGTCGTCGCCTCGGTGGCCTGATCGTTGCCGTCGCGCGCTTTTTCGATCTGGGCGCGGGTGGCTTGCGCGAAATCCTCCCACGAAAGCTGGTCAGCGTTCGGCACCAAAGCGGTGACCAAATCGTCGCCCGGAAGCGCGACCGCGATGCCGAGATTGGCGCCCTTATACGTGCGCAAAACGGCGTCGCTCGGCAGCGTGCTGCGGAATTTCGGGTGCGCGGCCATCGCCTGCGCGACGCAGTAGGCCATCATCGTGAACGCGCTGGGGCCGGAGCCTTGGCGGTCTTTGGCGGCGACGATCGCGTCCCATCGGCACTGCACCATGATCGTGCCGGGCACGCAAAGCTTCGAGCCGCGGGCGAGGCGGTAGGCAAGCGTTTGCTGCCGCTTGGGGACCTCGGTCTCGTCGTACTCGGCGGTGGTTTTGAGCGTCTTCGGCGGCTCTGTTTTGGGGCGCTCTTTTGTCGGCGCGCCTCCCGCGAGGTACGCCTCGACGTCCTCGGGCATGAGTTTGCTGCCGCTCGCCGGGATGAGGTGGGCCTGGTCGAGCAGCCCCTTTTCCTTGAGGAGTCGGCGGGTTCGCGGCGGCACGGTCGCGTTGCGCGGCGGCCCTTCCTTGACGACGGCGACAGGCTCGGCGGCTTTTTGCGCGGCCTCCTGCTTCGGCGGCGGGCCGTGGCCGGCAGCCATCTCGCGTACGCCGTCGGCGACTTCCATCTTGGCGATCTCGGTGCCGATCGGGAGGACAGTCCCCTCCTCGGCGGTCCACTCGATGAGCGTGCCGTCGTACGGCGACTCGACGTCCATGACGGCTTTGTCGGTCTCCATTTGGTAAAGCGGATCGTCCCGGCGAACGGCATCGCCCGGGTTCTTTAGGAAGCCGACGAGCCGCGCCTCTTGCAGCCCCTCGCCCATTTGCGGAATTCTTACGGAGATAACCGGCATAGCGAACGGCTCATTCTATCACAGGCGCTATTCCTTGCCCTCGGTTTGGCCCCTTCGGAATTTCGAGAACGCGTCGACGGCTTCCATGACTTCGATGGGGATCGCCAGGACGACGGTGTTCGAAGCCGTGGGACCGAGGCCGTCAACCGTTTGCAAGGATCGCAGCTGCATTGCGCCGGGGCTCTTCGCCATGGTCGCCGCTGCGGCTGCCAGATTTTCTGCCGCAAGCCTGTCGCCCTCGGACTTTGTGATGTTGGCCCGCTTCTCCCGCTCGGCTGCGGCCTGTCGAGACATGACGCGCTTGAGGTCCTCCGGGAGGATGATGTCTTGGATTCGTATGCCCGAGACTTCGAGGCCCCAATGCTCGCACTCGCGGGTTACGAGTTGCTCGATCTCGTGGCCGATGGACTCGCGCTCGGTAAGGACCTCGTCGAGCTGTCGCCCGCCGATGACGTCGCGCAACGCCGTCCGGGCGTACTGTTGGATCGCTAGCATGTAGCTCTGCACGTTGATGATCGCTTGCTCCGGCCGCTCAACCTGCATAAAGATGACGCCATCGATGGAGACGGGCACGTTGTCCTTCGTGATGGCTTCTTGGCGTGGGATGTCGAGGGTGATGACGCGGGTGTCGACCGTTTGCACTTGGTCAATAAGCGGGATTACCGTGAAAAGCCCAGGTCCTTTCACGGCGCTGAACTTGCCAAGACGGAACACGACGGCACGCTACCACTGCGCGGCGATGCGTATGGTGGAAGCCAAGATTCCGGCCGTGATCATCCAGCCGATCATTATCGCGAGGCGAACTGGGTCGATGAAGTCTTTGGCGCCCCTGAAGATAAAAAAGCCTCCGCCGACCGCGAGGATCAGAAAGACCAGGCATCCAACCGAGTTGGAAACTCGGACTTCGGCTTGCTGCGGGCGGGATGGCGCGAAGCGTTGCCGCTGCATCGCGTGTTGAATCGCGTCATTGATGGGGTCTAAGTTGGACATGATTTGCTTCCGAAATAAGTACGGAGCGCCACCCCCTTATGATGCGCCGAGGACGCCGACGACGTGGATTCTGTCGCTCTTCCCGCGAGGGCGATCGAGTGTATAGGCGTCGTAAAAGGCGATGCCTTCGAATCCGGCGGCGGTCATCCAGTCGGTAATTTCGTTGGGGCTGTGTGCGCGCTGTACGTGCACTTCGTTGAATGCGCCCTGATCGGTCCAAAAGTCCATCTCAACGGTGCAAACCCGGGTCGCTGGTTCGTATCGGCTCAACCAGGTGTATCGCACTTTTCTATTTTTGGAATGGTCACTTTGGTCGAACAGTTTTTGCTCGAATGCATAGGCGGTGTTGAGGTCGAAAACAAAGGGCGCGCCCGGTTTTAGGTGCCTTGCGGTCTGCGCAATTGCGGCTCGGCATTTTTCCGGATCGGTGATATAGTTGATGCTGTCAAAGAAGCTAAAAGCTGCATCGAACGTCCATGGAAGCTCAAAGCTTGCGGCGTCCTGGCAGGAAAAACGGATATCCAAATCATCCTCGTCGGCCTTTCGGATGGCGATGTCGATCATTTGTTGTGAAAGGTCTATTCCGGTCATCGAATGGCCCTTCTTGGTCAAATATTGGCAGAGAGTGCCGGTTCCGCAGCACACTTCCAAAACGTCCCTAGGTTTTATTTCCAGTTTCGACCACAACAATTCGAGATAGGAAATCCACATCGGGTAGGGGACTCCCGCCATGAGATCGTCGTAATGGGCTGCTACGTGCGTGAAACTAGACAAGGGTTAGCATTCTATCCAGCGCCACTTTTGCAAAGTCCTTTGTTTTTTGCGGCACTTCTATGATGTTGATGGGGTTGCCTTCGACAAGTTTATCGAGGGTGAACAACAGAAAACTGGGATGAATTCGGTACATCGTCGCGCAAGGGCAGATCATAGAGTCGAGGCAGAAAACGGTTTTGTCAGGATTCTCCTTCGCTAATCTATTAACGAGGTTCACTTCAGTCCCGATCGCCCACTTCGAACCCGCCTCGGATGCCTCGACCGTCTTGATAATGAATTCCGTGGAGCCGTAAAGGTCGCTCATCTGCACGACTTCTATTGGGCATTCAGGATGGACAAGAATTTTGATGCCCGGGTGCTCGGCGCGCGCTTTTTCGACTTGTTCGGTTGTGAAGCGAGTGTGGACGGAGCAGTGCCCTTTCCATAGGATAAACGTTGCACGCTGGATATCCTCAGGTGTGTTGCCGCCCATCGGTTTGTGCGGATCCCAAACAATCATGTCTCGGTCGGGGTCGTATCCCATTTTCGCGCCGGTGTTTCTCCCGAGGTGCTGATCAGGAAAGAAGAGCACTTTGTCGCCTTGTGAAAGCGCCCATTCGACAGCTTTTGGTGCATTGGTACTTGTGCAAACCGTACCGCCCCGCTCACCAACAAAGGCTTTGAGATTTGCTGCAGAATTGATGTAGGTGACAGGGACTAGGGTCGCGCCCGGCAAAGTCTTTTCCAATTCTCGCCAACAGTTACGGACCTGAAAGAGGTTGGCCATGTCCGCCATGCTGCATCCGGCGGCCAAGTTTGGCAGGATTACTTTTTGGTGATCCGGCGTGAGGATATCTGCGCTCTCTGCCATAAAGTGCACGCCGCAAAAGACGATGTACTCTGCATCAGGATGCCTATTCGCGTCCTTTGCTAACTTGAAGGAGTCACCGCGGTAGTCGGCGTGTTCGATGATTTCATCGCGCTGGTAGTGATGGCCGAGAATGACAAGCCGCGAGCCAAGCGTACGCTTTGCCTCAATAATACGCTCTCGCGTTTCTTCCGGAGAAAGCGTCGCGTACTCCGTCGGTAATGGAGCCTGATACATAGAGTTTGCTCCGGTTGCGGACAACAGCCTTGCGGCAGGGATGTTGTCGTCCGCGCTCGTCTCGCAATGTTACCTACGTTAACCTTTGGCCATAATGAGGCGGTTCCATGGAAGCTGGATTAGCGCTGGCGATTCTGCCGCTGTTTCTTGTCGGGTTCGTCCCGGGCACCTTGCAGTCAACCGAGATACTATCGATTTGACCGGTTCGACCGCCGTGGCGGGGATTGGTCGCGTCCCTTTGGGTCGAGAATCGGAATCATGCCGGGGCGAAGTAGCTGGATGCTTGCGGGAGTTCGTAGGGTAATCGAATAATGGAAGATCTACCAGTCATCGGTTTCGGCGTGGGCGCTCTCTCACTGCCGTTCCTGTATTTTCTTTGGGTTGCTGCCCGGCGCATTATCCGCTGGGGTTTCTTTATCTTCTACGCTATCGTAGGCACTATTCTTTCGTATGCCGGGTTATGGTACGTGGATGCGCCCGCTGCGCAGTTGCTGCCCTACTCGGTCGTTGCAGGGATTTCTTTCGCTTCTGTCTGCAGCGCGATTCGCGCAAAAATCGCCAGGCTCGTCGGCATTCTGTTTGTAATCTCGATGGTGAGCCTTATCGGCTGGCGACTTTACAATTAGCTGCCGGCGATAATGCCCATCTCTCGATACTTTTGGTATCTCTCATCCCGAATGTTCTCGGGTTTCTTTTTGAGAAGCTCGCCTAAGTGGCGCGATACTGCCTCCTGAACGTTCTCAAAGGTCTCTTCGGGGCTACGGTGTGCCGCGCCGAATCCCTCGGGAACCACTTCGTCAACCAGGCCAAACTCTAATGCGTGTTGCGCGGTTAGTTTTAGCGCCGAGGCCGCTCGGTCGTTTGCCGAGGGATCTCGCCACAAAATCGCGGCGCAGCCTTCGGGGGGAATAACCGAATAAACGGAATTCTCCAACATCAGCACGCGGCTCGATGCGCCAATGCCGATCGCGCCGCCGCTGCCGCCTTCGCCAATGACCATCGCGATAGTCGGCACTCCGAGAGAAAACATCTTGAACATCCCGGCGGCGATTGCCCCGCTTATTCCGCGCGACTCGCTCTCCAACCCAGGGTCGGCAGCAGGGGTATCAATAAAAGAAATAACGGGCAATCCAAATCGCTCCGCCGTTTCAAAAAGTCTAATCGCCTTTCGATAGCCTTCGGGCTTCGCCATGCCGAAGTTTCGATACTGGCGACCTTTCAAGTCTCGGGCTTTTTGATGCCCTACAATAATGCAACTGTGGTCGTCGAACCTGCCGACCCCGCCGATGATAGCCTTGTCATCGCCGGAACGCCTGTCGCCATGCAATTCGATCCAATCTTCAACCAGCGCATCGATATAATCGAGCGTATACGGCCGATTTTCTGCGCGTGACAAAAGCGTTCGCTCCCATGGCCCGAGGCGGCTGTATTTGACGCGAATATAGTTGTCACGGCTCCGCTCCAGGCGTTGGATCTGTTCCTCGATCCCCTTCGACCGCACCGTCACCTCGCCCGTCTGCAACGCGCGAAGTTTGGCGATGCCTTCTTCCAGTTCGATCAGCGGGCGTTCCCACTCTCGCCACGTTTTAGCCACGGTTACCTCCTAAATGGCGAACCAATCGAGCTAGCGTGTGCCGCATCTCCTTGCGATCAACAACCTTATCGATCATTCCAACACGCAGGTTGAATTCGCTTGTCTGAAAATCTTCCGGCATCTTGCCGCCTTGGGCGGCCTGAGCCGCAACGCGGGCACCAGCAAACCCGACGAGCGCTTCTGGCTCCGCGAGGATGACATCCGCAAGGCTCGCGTAGCTAGCGAGCACACCCGCCATCGTCGGGTCCGAGAAAACGCAGATGAAGGGCACACCGGCTCGTGCCAATCTTTCGCACGCCGCGCTGGTCTTAGCCATTTGCATCAGCGAGAACAAGCCCTCCTGCATGCGCGCGCCGCCCGTAGCCGTGAAGATTATCGCCGGAATCTTCTCATCGGCGGCAAGCTCCAGCGTTCGCGTGACTTTTTCGCCGGCAACCGCACCCATGCTTCCTCCCATGAACGCAAAGTCCGAAACGGCCGCTGCGACCGGCACTCCCTCAAGCAGCGCCCTGCCTCGAACGATGGAATCCTGCCTGCCAGTTTTGGCGATCGCCGAATCCAGCTTCTCTCGGTACTCGGGAAACTCGAGAGGGTCCTGCGAGATCATGCCGGCGTCCAGCTCCTCGAACGATCCAGGGTCGAAGGTCACCGCGATCCGCTCTGACGCCGGTAGGCGGTAGTGCTTCCCGCAGTTTGGGCATACCCGGGCGTTCTTTTCAAGCTCCTTGGCGAGTAAAACTCGCCGGCAGCCTTCGCAGCGCAAAAATGCGTCGTTTCCTTTCTTAGAACGGCTTAACAACGCAGCCACTTTACTCTATAGGTGCTGCAAGCCCAA
>JBDSVQ010000031.1:0-4912 GCA_039927135.1 Fimbriimonadales bacterium
ATAACGTACGTGACATCCGCCTGACGGGCAACATTTGGAATGTAATCTAGCCGGCACTCCGGATCTTGGTTCTCCAAATTGATCGTCGGCGGAAGCGTTCCGGTATTCATCGCTTGAATACAGACGATTGACTCCACCGCACCAGCCGCACCCAAAGTGTGGCCGATCATCGACTTCGTACTGCTTACGGGCACTTTCGCGCCTTCTCCAAAAACGTGCTCGATGGCCAGGCTCTCCAGCCTATCGCCGTACGGCGTGCTAGTGCCATGAGCGTTGATATAGCCGATGTCGCTCGGCTGCAATCCCGAATACTTCAGAGCAAGCTGCATGGAGCGCCTCGCGCCGTCCCCGTTCGGATCCGGTGCCGTGATGTGATAGGCGTCACCCGTCATCGCGTAGCCAACGATCTCGCAGTAGATCTGTGCACCCCTAGCCTCAGCATGTTCGAGGCTCTCTAGGATCAACACCCCTGCGCCCTCACCCATCACAAAGCCGTCGCGGTCGACGTCGAACGGTCTGCTGGCGCGTGCGGGATCGTCATTTCGCGTGCTGAGGGCGCGGGCCGCACAGAAGCCGGCAAGCCCGATCTCGGTGATAGGCGCTTCCGCACCGCCGGCGACCATGATGTCGGCTTCTCCCCGGCGGATGATGTGCATCGCGTCTCCGATCGCGTTAGCGCCGGTGCTGCACGCGGTCACGACGCATGAGTTCGGCCCCTTGAATCCGTGCCGAATCGACGTATAGCCGCTGGCCATGTCCGGGATCATGTACGGCACCAGGAACGGCGAAACCCTCCCCGGTCCGCCGTCGATCTGCCTTCGATGCTGCTCTCCTAAAATGTCTAACCCGCCAATGCCCGAGCCGATCATGCAGCCAACGCGTTCCTTGTCCACGGAATCGAAGTCCAGCCCCGAGTCTTTCAACGCGCCGTCACCGGCAGCGATCGTGAACTGCAAGAACCGGGAAAGCCGCTTAGCCTCGGATCGCTCCATATAGGCTTCCGGATCGAAACTCGTAACCTCCGCTGCGATCTTGGCGCTAAAGGCGGAGACGTCAAGAGCCGTAATCGTGGAAACGGCGCTCTTGCCGGCCACGATTGCTTCCCAGAAGTCGCTTACGGTTTCGCCTAGGGGCGTGATTGCCCCTAGGCCCGTGATTACGACGCGCCGAGGTGCCTCGGCTGCAGAAGACATGCTTTCCGGACTACTCGCCTTTCGCTTCGAGCTTTTTCTGGATGTGCTCGACGGCGTTGCCGACCGTCTTGATCGACTCGACTTCCTCGTCCGGAATCTCTATTCCGAACTCGTCCTCGATGTTCATAACGATCTGAACGACCGCGAGCGAATCGGCTCCCAAGTCCTCGGTAAACGATGACTCGAGCTTGATTTCGTCCTCGTTGCGGTTCGTTTCTTCGACGATGATTTTCTTGACTCTTGCGAGAATGTCTTCCATTATTGCTATTGTTACCTAATCAGATGCCGTTTTGGCGCGTGTGCAGTTCGCTTAGTCGCGATTGCACCAATTCTTTTGCCTGTTCCAGCCTTCGAGGTCAGCGATGTTTGAGTCCCATTGGATCTGGTCCACCGGCACGCAAGTCTCCTCGGAAATGATCTGTTTCACGCGTTCGAAAATCTCTTCAGTCGTCATTCTTACCTCTACAGAGTCAGGCCACCGTCTACGACAAGCACCTGCACTGTAATATACGACGCGCCATCGCTCGCTAAGAACGCAGCCGCCGAACCGATATCTTCGGGGGTCCCGAGTCGCCCTGCCGCTGCGGTTGAAGTGATTCTATCCCGCATCTCGTCCGGCAATGTCGAGGTCATGTCCGTCTCGATGAATCCCGGGGCGATCGCATTGCACGTTATGCCCCTGCTTCCGAACTCCTTCGCCACGCTCTTAGTCAGCCCGATAAGCCCCGCCTTCGCCGCAGCATAGTTCGCTTGCCCCGCCTGCCCGCCGATGCCAACAATGCTCGTGAGGTTGATAATCCGCCCCCATCGCTCCTTCATCATCGGGCGAACGGCTGCCTTGATGGTTCGATACGCCCCCTTCAGGTTGATGTCGATTACGTCGTCCCATTCCTCGTCCGACATCCGCATCATGAGCTGATCCTTGGTGATGCCCGCGTTGTTCACCAGAATATGAATGCCGCCGAGGTCCTTTGTAACGGTCTCTATGGCGGCCGAAACGCTTTCGGAATCGCCGATATTGCATACAAGCGAGACCGCCCCATTTCCGCAAGCCTGTGCTGTTTCTTCCGCCCCTCCCGGTTTTGTCGACGCGCACGCGACCCGTGCCCCGCTTTTGGCGAGCGCGAGGGCGATAGCCCTGCCAATGCCGCGGCTTGCGCCGGTGACGAGCGCTGTTCGTCCTTCCAAGCTCATCCCTTCAGCACCTCCGCCGTCGCCTTAACGTCTGTGGTGGTCATGCCGTTTGCCTCACCATCGATTCTTCGAAGCAGCCCCGTAAGGACGTCCCCAGGTCCGCATTCTACAAAAGTATCGATCCCCAATTCCCGTATCGTTTTCACCGATGCCGTCCACCGAACGGGCGCGCGCAGTTGCTCTTCCAGGAGCCGAGCCCAATCGTGCTCGGGCTGAGCGCTCACATTCGCAACGACTGGAATTGGCGACTCCGAGAACGTCGAATTCGCCAAAGCCTCTGCCATTGACTGTGCAGCTTCGTGCATGAGTGGGCTATGAAACGCTCCACTGACATTTAGCGGAATGCAACGCTTGGCGCCTGCAGCTTTTGCCTTCTCGCATGCTTCCAAGACGGCAGCCTCGTCGCCGCTGATCACAATCTGGCCGGGGCTATTGAAATTCGCGGGTACAACCGCGTGGCCTTCTCTCGAGATCTCGGCACAAACGGCTTCCAATGCGGCGTCGTCCATTCCCAAGATTGCCGCCATGCCGCCCTTTCGTAGCGTTCCTGACCTCGCCATAAAGTCACCTCGTTTCGCCACCAGCTTTGCGCCATCTGCGACAGTGAGGCAGCCCGCTGCCGCAAGGGCGGCATATTCGCCAACGCTGTGACCGGCGACTGCTGCGGGCGCGGGCGCCCCGCCCTCTCTTAGAGCCTCGTACGTCGCGACGCTTGCCGCGTAGAGCGCGATCTGGGCGTTGTCGGTACTCCGCAGGGTGTCCTCGTCTGTCTCGAAGCACAGCTTTGCAACATCTCTGTCGAGAGTGTCCGAAACAATTTCAAAGACGTGACGAGCGGCCTCGCTCGAATCAAACACGTCTTTGCCCATGCCCGGGCGCTGGCTTCCCTGCCCCGGGAAAACAGCCGCGTACTTCACTAGACCGGCTCTCCTAAGTAAGCCTCGATCACCTTCGGGTCTTTGCGGATAGCTTCCGGGGGGCCGTATGCGATCTCCGCGCCGTGGTCGAGGACCACAATCTTCTCGCAGATTCCCATCACGACTTTCATATCGTGCTCGATCAACAAAATCGTTTGGCCGAACTCGTCGCGTAGCCGTCGTATCATGCCCATAAGGTCTTCCGACTCTTGCGGGTTCATGCCCGCCGCCGGCTCGTCAAGCAGCAGCAGCTTCGGATCCGTCGCCATCGCCCTGGCAATCTCCAACCGACGTTGCACTCCGTACGGAAGGTCCGAGCTACGCGCATCGGCTTCGTCCCGCAGGTCGAATGCGTCCAACAGATTCCGTGCCTTCTCTCGCAACATTTCGGTCTCAGCTGTGGCCCTCGGCAACAACGCCAAGGCTTCGGCAAGCGTCGATTTGTGTCGCAAGAACGCGCCGACGACTACGTTCTCGAGAGCGGTAAGCGACTTAAACAGCCGTATGTTCTGGAACGTGCGGCAAATACCCAGCTTCGCAATGTCGTTGGGCTTCCTTCCCGAAATGCTTTTGCCTTCGAAAATAATGTCGCCGGAAGTTGGGTCATAAACGCCGGTGATCAAATTGAAACACGTGGTCTTCCCAGCCCCATTGGGCCCTATCAGGCCGAAAAGGTCGCCGACTTCGACTTCGAAGTTTACGTCTTTTACGGCGACCAAGCCGCCAAATCGAATCGTCGTATCCCGCAATTCAAGCAAGCTCATGCGGGCACCTGCGGCGACTTTTTGCGGCTCAAGAAACTCCAGCTAAATTCGCGATGACCGAACACACCCTGTGGCCGACTAAGCATGATAATGACCAGAATAGCCGCGAAGAAAGGCATCCTTAGGTTGCCCGCTTGGTACGACGTGTTGGTCAGGTTCGAGGCGATGTACGGGACCGCCTCCAAACCCATACGAAGCGGAATCGTGATCGCGAGTATCAACGAAATCAAAAGTACGAAATAGCCGAAGGAAGCCAGGCTCACCATTCGATACTTAGACAGAATAATCGCCCCCGCAATGCCGAGCGCCGCCATGATCACGCCAGCCTTGGTGACAATTGGGATGTCCTGGGTGTACGTCCAAAAACACCCGTACGCGAGCGCAAGCACCCCTATGAGCCCGATGACTCAGAATGCTGTCTCCGACCCTGAAGCCTCTTTCAACTTCAAAAGCGGACGCACCCGAGTGCTAACAATCAGCACAACAATCGATGAGAGCACAAATGCCAACAAGACGAGGGCAGGTACGTCTGGCAAATCGCGTAATACCTCAGGAAGAATCGTGAGAACGATGCCCGAGAGTGCCGCACCCGTAATCGAGCCGGTGCCGCCGATTACAACCATCGCGAGGATCAAAAACGATTGGTCCATGAAGAAATGCTTGGGTGTGATAAAGCCTTCGTAATGGGAAAAAAGCGCTCCCGCCATCCCGGCAAATGCCGCGCCGAGGATAAATGCCGTCACCTTAGTTCGAGTGGTGTTAACCCCCATAGCCGAAGCCGCCAACTCATCTTCCCTAACCGACAAAAATTGCAAGCCATGCGCCGTTTTCAGCAGGTTACGGC
>JBDSVQ010000032.1:0-7946 GCA_039927135.1 Fimbriimonadales bacterium
ATCCGTACGAGATAGGTCTCGGCGGATGACTTCCAGCTGCGAAGGCTTCGGCTTCAAATCAACGGCCGGAGACTTTGCCTGCACCTGAATCTTTGCCCACGCGTTCTGGTATTTGAACCATTCGGTAGTGGCACCTTCTTTGGTCTTCTTCAACAGACTGTAGAGTGGCTCACCCACGCGCTCCGTCAGTGGCACCGGGCGGGCCTGTGTACTGCCTCCAGAGTTGAATGCGCCATTGTCTGTCTTCGCAGTCGGGACAACGCTGTACCGGGCTGCTGCAGCGCCGAAGCTGGCATTAACCAGCATCTTATCAACCTCTGCTCGGACGGCAGGGTCGCTAACAACGATCCAGCTGAACGTCACGGATTCCGGCTGCCGGAACTGAGCGGGATTGTCCTTGACGTACTTCTCGGCGTCCTCAATAGTCTTTTCTTTCTGGCCCATAACGGTCAGCTTATAAAGAGCGAGGTCGATTCGCAGGGCCGATTCAATGTCGTCACCCGAGAAACCCAGAGACCTCAACTGGTCTTGGAATTGCGGGTTGATGTCGGATCGCAGAGTCTTCTCGCGATCGACGTCTGCTTGTGACGGCAAAACGTTGTTCTTCTTGGCAGATTCGAGAACGACTTCACGCTCGACGATTTTGCTGAGAGCCTGCGTGCTCAGTGACTGTGCGGGGCGAACTTGTGCTTGGCGGCCGTCCGGCAATACAACGAGGATGGTGTCCAACGTCTCGAGCGTTTTTAGATACTCGTCACGTGTGATTTCTTCTCCGTTGAAGCTGGCCACAACCTCGCCGGTCGGGCCGCCTCCACCGCAGCCTGCAATGATGGCTGCCGAAGCAACTCCCGTAAGAGCGATAACTACTTTCTTCAAAACTTTCTGATACCTCCAAAGGTGGGCGAAAACGCAGCGATAAGGATACCCGCGCGGCGTGACTTGAACCTAAACACCGTTGGCAGCCGATTCGTCACCAACCTGACAAAAGAAAGCCCCGGGCCGTGAGGGGGGTTTACGGCCGGGGCTATGGGAGGAGGGAGGAGAGTCAATGAGGAGGAGAAAAATCTTTCTTGCCTCGGAAGCTATTCTGCTTTCTGTACCGATAACTACAACACCATTCAGACGGTCGGAAGTTCCCGGGGTTTCAAGCTATCGCCTTCCTTCAAACGCCAGCCGTTAGCAAAGTCGTTCCATGATGTTGACTTTTTGCCCGCCGGCTGCACTTCGGTGAGGATCAGGGCGCCGACTGCCATGGCGATTCGAAGGCCCTCTGGGCCTATTCCCAGCACCGAACCGGGTTCGCCGGAGTCCGCCGAAACACTGCAGCGCAAGAGTTTAAGGCGACCTTGACTCGTCTCGAAAAACGCGCCAGGTCGAGGTGTGAACGCCCGGAAGCTGCGATACGCGTTAGCGGCGGACATGGTGAAGCGCAGCAGCCCCTCGCCTGAGCTTAGCTTTGGAGCCAATGTCGCCTTATCATGATCTTGCGGCACCTTAGGGTACTCGCCCTTTAATATACGGGGAAGCCACGCTGCCGCCATTTCGCCGGCCAAGTCTGCGAGCCGCGCCTCGAGTTCTCCTGCGGTTTCGTCAGGGCCTATTTCCAGAGTTTCAATAGCAATGATCGCACCCGAATCCATCCCCTTGTCCATCTGCATCAGGGTAACGCCGGTCTCCGTCTCGCCTGCTAGCATCGCGCGAGCGATCGGAGCTGCCCCTCGATACTTGGGCAAGACCGACCCATGAAGATTGATCCCTCCGTATTTTGCCGCCGCCAGTAGACGCTCGGATAGTATCTGACCGTAGCTGGCTACCACGAGGGCATCGAAGTGCCGAGACTCAATACCACTGACAAACTCGGCGTCTCTTGCCTTGTCGGGACTCAAAACTACAATGCCTAGAGACAACGCCATTAGGCCGACCGGGGTCGGCACAAGCAGATTCCCGCGGCCAGAAGGGCGGCTCGGCTGCGTAACAACTAACTCGACATTTGGTGCAAGCGCTTCCAGCGCAGGTACGGCGAACGAGCTGGTGCCGAAGTAGGCGAGTCGCAATTACTTAACGGCTTCCGCCGAAGCCGGCCAATCCCAGTGCAGGGTCGCCATATCGACTCGGTCAATAAAGAGGATGCCGTCTAGGTGGTCAATCTCATGTTGGGCGCAACGGGCCGGCAAGCCCTCGAGCCGCAATTTGACCCGCTTCCCTTCTTCGTCCTGCGCTTCAACCTCGATGATCGCATTGCGAGTGACGTCGCCGTACAAACCGGGCAGGCTGAGGCAGCCTTCTTCGGCAATGATCGAACCGTGGGACTTGGTGATCACAGGGTTTACCATGACTATAAGCCGCCGCCCGTCTGCAATGAGGGCTACGCGCTGCGAAACGCCCAACTGCGGCGCTGCGATTCCGATACCATTCGCGCGTTTCATCACGGACTTCATCCGGTCAATCAGCGTCCGAGTCGCCTTAGAAACCCTCTCTACCTGTTGGGCGGGCCTCCTAAGCACCTCATCCGGATACTTAACGACCGGGCGGTCGTCGTTCTGCACCCAAAGCTGCTTGTACTCCTCGGGCACCATGATATCCATATCTGTCCGCGTTTCCATAACTATCCGATTTTAGCAGTTAGGCGCGCGAGGTTTATATGTCCGATAGGCGTCGGAGTTCGGCTTCGAAGTCCGGGAAGCTTGTGTCAATCGTTTCACTCCCGGCAATCGTGGTTTTGCCATCTGCAAACAGACCGGCGATAGCAAATGCCATTCCGATGCGATGATCGCGTCGTGCGTCGATCTTCGCCCCCCTGAGCGGGGTGGGACCATGTACGGCAAGACCGTCTTCGAACGCCTCCACGTTGGCTCCCATGGAGTTCAATCCGTCCACGATTGTCGCTATTCGGTCGCTCTCCTTTACCCTAAGCTCGGCAGCGTCTCGAATAGTGCTTGTCCCCTCGCACTGCGTCGCTAGTACCGCCAGGATGGGAATCTCATCAATGAGTCGAGGAACCATCGCGCCCGAAATCTCAAAAGGGCGCAGTTCGTTTTTCGCAACGATGATGTCGGCGACCGGTTCACCTTGTTCATTGCTTGGTGGGGTGCTCTCAACGTTTGCGCCAACCGCTCCAAGCACGTCGAGGATTCCTGTCCTGGTCGGGTTCACACCGACCTGTAGCGCAGTTATCGGACCTCCAAGGATTGCCGCGGCGACCATAAAATACGCTGCGGACGAAATGTCCGCAGGTACGCGCATAGCAACTCGTAACGGCTTCGATCTCGCCACGGTTGCCTTGAGGCCTTCTCGCTTGACTGGGCATCCGGCAGCGGCCAGCATTCGCTCGGTGTGGTCTCTGCTGGCCGCGGGCTCTGTCACAGACGTGCTTCCCTCGGCGTCTAGCCCTGCTAAAAGCAAAGCTGACTTGACTTGAGCACTCGCAATCGGCGAAGTGTAGTCGATACCACGCAACTCCGAAGGCACAATAAACAGCGGAGCCGTTTCGCCATCAATCTCCGCCCCCATTTGCCTGAGAGGATCAACAATTCGTCGCATGGGACGACGTGAAAGAGAGTTGTCTCCACGTAGTTCCGCTCGCACTCCGGCGCCGGACAACAACCCGGCGAGCAGCCTCATGGTCGTGCCAGAATTTCCGCATTCAAGAGGTGATCGTGGCGACATCAACGTGCCGCCTCCACCGATTCTTACCAAACCCGGTGTCGCCGAAACCCGTGCTCCAAGCGCCGAAACGCACGCCAACGTGTGGTTGCAATCGTGGCTTTCTAGCGGCATTTCGATCACCCCGCCGTTCGACGAAATCGCCGCGATAATGTAGGCGCGGTGCGTGAGGCTCTTGTCGCTTGGGGGCCGCACCTCGCCCCAAAACTGCTTTGCTCTTGATGTAGTTAGGCTCCCCAAGCCGACCTGGCCTTTCGGGAGGTCTCGAGGAACTCCATGAGTTCTTCGTGCTGATCGGCCTCAATTGCCTTGCGAAGCTGGCGCAGAGTGAACTCGAGGTCTTCGAGCGCGGATACCATCTCGTCGCGGTTGTTGCGCAAAAGCGACGCCCAGAGGTTCGGCTCCACATGCGCGGCTCGAGTGAGCGTTCTCCATGCCGGATCTGCCATCTCGGGATATACGAGGTTCTTGCCGAGTTGTGCTAGCGCCCCAGCCAGCGCCGTTGGCAAATGCGAAAGGATGGCTGCGTGCCGGTCGTGCTCTTCCGGGCTTAGCGTGAGCGGCCTCGCTCCCAGTGCGGTGATGAGAGCCGTGACGTTCTGTAGGGCAGTCATGTCCGTGCCGTCTGCGGGCGTTAGGACCCACGGCTTGCCATCGAACAGATCGGGACTCGGGCGGTTGGGCTTGTCCACCATCGGGTGGCCACCAACAAAGCGCGGACCAAAGCGCAACGGATACTTCTGTGTCCAATTGACTACCTGCCCCTTCACACTGCTTGTATCGGTAACGACACAGTTCAACTTGCAAAAGATATCGGCTTCGATGAGACAGGGAAGCACCGAATTCGAAGGCACCGCAAGAATGAGAAGGTCTGCATCGCCGAGGTGGTTCAGCGTGACGAACGTATCGTCGACAGCACCGCGGGCTATTGCCTTGCGAAGAGCGACCTCGTCTTGATCGAAGCCAAGAACGGCTTTGGCCACCCCAACTTGCCGCAGTCGGGCTCCAATTGAACACCCAATGACACCGAGGCCGACAATACCGACTGTTCCGAAGTTAAGGCGTCTCATCATTTAAGGGATAGACGCTCTAGCTGCCTATAAGAATCCAGGTCGCTTCGCGTTTAAGTTACTTCACACACGGCAGCTACGGGATGCATGGCGGCGAACTGTTAAAAGAATACAGTCGGCAATGAAATTGCCGACTGTATTTCTCAGAACGAGAAGTTCTTACTTGCGACGTCGAACCACTGCCAGGCCGGCGAGGCCGATGCCGATTGCAATGAACGTACCGGGCTCGGGAACCACAGTACCAGTGACGCGATAAGCAAGGTCAATGTTGCCGGCGATCTGCTGCTGGTTGCCAGGGAAAGCAAAGCCGCCACCAGGGTTCACCTGGAAGGCGTTGTCGTTTCCGGGGTTGTTACCTGCCCAGGTCGAGTTAACCATACCGGTTTGTCCTTGGTTATTGGAAAAGTCCATGCGTGGGATAACACCGAGCCAGTAGGTACCGCCGGAGCCGATATTCAGATTAAGGCCGCTGATTGTGATCAGCGCGATCTGGTTAACACCGCCAACCCATGCTTCATTGATGTTGACGCTGCCAGCAGCGACGCTCGTGCTGGCGACGTCGCCCACGAGGTTCGCCGCCGCGGCGTTTACACTGCTATAGACCTCAACTCGGAAGCTGAGAACGTTTGCCCACGCGCGTGGCGGATTGGTACCACCGAACAGGCCCATGGCTGCCTCGACGCCCGTGATGTTGGCGGCTCCACCAACTGTGAAGTCATCGATTGCACCGATGTGGAACGTCGGGAACGTGGCTTCGAACTCTTGCGAAGCAAAAACACTCGTGCCGGTCCCCGAGTTATCAGGACCGATCTGGTCCATAAGGAACTGGGCGTTGGCGCCTGCAACAAGAACCGCAGCGAGGGCGGTAATCACAATTTTATTCATCTTTCCTCCAAAACGGCCGCCCTTTATGGTGCGGCCTTCACATCTGAACCAAGCATGTACGGTAAATATCGAACGGCTTAGCGTCCCTTCTTGCGTCATGGCTCATTCAGCTTTCGTCAAAATATGACCGAGCTATAACTCAGTCTCCTCACAGTATACCGCTGGGTTCGCCGCCATTGTTCCTTCATAATACGTTGGTGCTACTTTCGAAGACGGCCGACTTCAACCTGAGCAAGGAGTTCGAGCCGAAGGGCGACCAGCCCAAGGCTATCGCGCAGCTTGTGGAAGGGCTAGAGGACGGCTATCGGTTCCAGACGCTACTGGGCGCAACGGGCACGGGCAAGACCTTCACCATGGCTTCGGTGATCGCCCGGACGAAGCGTCCTGCCCTCATCATCGCCCACAACAAAACGCTTGGAGCGCAGCTCTGTCAAGAGTTTCGGGCGTTCTTTCCTGATAACTCAGTGCAGTACTTCATCTCCTATTACGACTACTACCAGCCGGAAGCGTATGTGCCTACAACGGATCTGTACATTGAGAAGGACAGCAGCACCAACGAGGAGATCGACCGGCTACGACATGCAGCCACACAAGCTGCATTAGAGAGGAGGGACCTAGTCACGGTGGCGAGCGTCTCCTGCATCTACGGTTTGGGCGACCCAAAGGCCTATCACGAGCGCGTGCTGACATTCGAGGTCGGGTCGACCCTTCTCCGGGGAGACGTCTTGCGCTCGCTGATCCAAATGCAGTTCACCCGGAACGATATGGTCCTCAGTCGCGGGACGTTTCGAGTGAAAGGCGATGTGCTCGAAGTCCAGCCCAAAGATGAGGAAGTGACGACCCGTATCGAGTTCTTCGGCGACGAGATTGAGCGAATTCGACTGGTTGACCCGCTAACACTCGACGTCTTGGACGAGCCAACACGAGTCAGCATCTTCCCCGCCACTCACTATGTAACGCCGTTTGACCGGATGGATGAAGTGCTTGCACAAATCGAAGTGGAGCGGGAAAGGCAATGTGACCTCTTCAAGTCTCAAAACAAACTCTTGGAGGAGCAACGTTTGCGACAGCGAACCGACTTCGATATGGAGATGATGCGGGAGCTAGGCTACTGCAGCGGTATCGAAAACTACTCCCGCTTCTTCGACGGCCGAGAGCCGGGTACGCCGCCTTACACTTTGCTTGACTTCTTGCCGAGCGACACAGTGATCTTCATAGATGAGAGCCACCAGACAATTCCACAACTAAATGCTATGTACAACGGCGACGTCCAGCGGAAGGGCGTCTTGGTGGATTACGGATTCCGATTGCCAAGCGCAATTGATAACAGGCCCCTAAAGTTTCAGGAGTTTTTGGAGCGTGTGGGGCAAGTGGTCTTTGTCAGCGCCACGCCTGGGCCCTTCGAAAAAGAGCACAGCAGCCAGACGGTAGAGCAGATTATTCGCCCGACATACCTGGTGGACCCTGATGTTGAAATACGACCCACACAGGGCCAGGTCGACGACTTGATCGGCGAGATTCGAAAGCGCGTCGAAAAGAATGAGCGCGTACTGGTGACAACGCTTACCAAGAAGATGGCGGAGGATCTGACAACGTACTTGCAGGACTTAGCCATCAAGGTTCAATATATTCACAGCGAGGTGCACTCGCTCGAGCGTCCGGAGATATTGCGCGATCTGCGCCTCGGAATCTATGATGTTCTCATCGGCGTCAACCTGCTTAGAGAAGGATTGGACCTACCGGAAGTGACGCTTGTCGCCATTTTGGACGCCGATAAGGAGGGGTTTTTGCGCTCCGATACCGCGCTCATTCAGACCATCGGTCGTGCCGCGAGAAATGTCGGCGGCAAGGTTCTAATGTACGCCGACAACATGACCGGATCGATGCAACGTGCCATTGACGAGACAGATCGCCGGCGAGAGGTGCAACAGCTTTATAACAAGGCGAATAATGTAACCCCAACTACGATCGCGAAGCAGGTACGTGAGACCGTGCGCAGCTACCAGTTTGTAGCCGAAGGTGGCGCAGCCTATGATGGTGAGCGCAAGGAAGGTCCGCTTGACGTAACGGATATTCCCATGGAGATTTCACGATTAGAGAAGGAAATGATGTCTTTCGCTAAGGAAATGGAATTCGAAAAAGCCGCCAAGATTAGGGATGAGATATTCGAACTCCGGAAGGTTGCAGGACTGTCTGACCCGGCGCGCAACTTAATCAAGAGACCTAGGATGGGTAAGGATTACAAGCGCTAATGTCCGTATTGTTTACTAATTTTCGTTGGTGGAAGGACGGCTCGACGCGAAATATGCGCGTATCAGATGACGGCCG
>JBDSVQ010000033.1:0-3647 GCA_039927135.1 Fimbriimonadales bacterium
CGATCTCGCAAAGAATGCCGCCCACCTTCTTTCCGTTGATCAAGAGGTCATTGGGCCACGCGATCGAGGTATCGAAGACTTCCGCCGCGATAACTCCCGCTGCAAGCGCGACGCCCTCCAACCATTCGGTATCGATCGCGGCATGCCACGCGAAAGACAGCGCGAGGCACCCGCCCTTAGGACTGTGCCATTGCCTGCCAAATCGGCCACGACCTTGGGTTTGTTCGTAGGCAAGGATCGCATCCACCGGGACTCCGGCCTTGAGTCGGTTGGCAACTTCATTTTGCGTGGAGTCGACTGAATCTAGAACGAGTAAAGAAATCAACGAAACTCTAAGTGCATCGCCAGCGCGGGCGCCGAATGCGTAATTGCGCCGACGGAAACGTAGTCGACGCCTGTCTCCGCAACGGCGCGCACTGTGTCCAAATTAACTCCACCGCTTGCTTCGAGGATGGCGTGGCCACCGCAAATACTGACCGCATCCCGCATCTCGGCAACCGGCATATTGTCCAACATTATTATGTCGGCGCCTGCGCTCACTGCGCGGTCAACTTGGGCAACTGTTGTGCATTCAACTTCTATTCGTAACGTGTGCGGCCCGTTTTCTCGGATTGCGCGAATCGCTTCCGTAACTCCGCCGGCAGCGCGAATGTGATTATCTTTAATCAGCACACCATCGAATAGGCCGATGCGATGGTTATGCCCGCCTCCACACACCACGGCGTATTTCTCAAGCGCTCGCATGCCGGGAATTGTTTTGCGTGTATCGAGGATTTTTGCGTTTGTGCCGCGAATAGCGTCGACGAATTTGCGCGTTAGTGTAGCAACGCCCGAAAGGTGCATCATGAAATTGAGAACGGTGCGTTCGTTTTGCAGCAATTCCCGAGAATTCATACGGCCTTCGAACACAACGGTTCCAGGCGTCACGCGGTCGCCATCAATGCATTTGTACTCTGCATACTCGCTTTCCTCCGCGTCGCCCAAGGGCGAAAAAAGGTCGAGGGCAAACCCGAGCCCGCAGACGACACCCTCCGCTTGCACCTCGATTTCGTAAACCGAAACCATATCCTCCGGCACGGCGAATCGCGTGGCATCGCCGTGGCCCACGTCTTCGCCTAGCGCGGTATCGATGAGAGTCTGCCAACCAACGGGCTCCTGCCCCAAAAACGGTTCCACTTCGAGCGAGTCTACCGGTAGACTCGAAGCCGATGTCAGCACCCGAAACGCCGGCCCCACCCGCCCGTGCTGGCGCGGAAATCGGCATGATGGCCGTGGTACTGATCTGGGGGGCCAACTTCACGATCACGAAGGCAGCCCTGCCGTACCTTCCACCCCTTCCGTTCACCGCGATTCGCTTCGCGATTGCAACGCTTGCTCTTGTCCTCCTGCTGCGATTCCTAGAGCCGAAGGCGGCGATAACAAAAAGTACGTGGCTGAAACTTATTCTTATCGGACTCATCGGCAACACTCTTTACCAACCGCTCTTTATTTTCGGCCTTGCCAACACCACCGCTACAAACTGCGCCGTAATCATCGGCTCACTGCCCGGTATCGTCGCGCTGCTCGCTTGGCTGTTTCGCATCGAAAGGGTGTCGGCGTTGGTCGGATCAGGCATCGCGCTTAGCCTTGCGGGTGTGTTCCTGGTCGTGGGCGCGAACGGCGTGGCGCTTGGGGGCAACACAACACGGGGCGATCTCTTGACCGTAGCGGCTGTGTTCTGTTGGGCGGCGTATACGTTAGGTCTTAGGCGCGTTGACCCCACGCTAAGCCCTTTGCGCATAACCACGATCACGACGGCTTCAGGTGCGCCGGGGCTTATCTTGATGGGGTTGCCCGGCGTCATGAGTTTAAACTTCGCGACAGTGCCCTCCGGAGCCTGGGCAGCATTGTTGTACGCATCGCTGTTCTCGGTCGTAGCCGCGTATTACTTTTACAACACAGCTGTGCAGAGGTTGGGCGCGAGCCGTGCTTCCGTTTTCAGTTGCCTTATTCCGCTGGTGGGAGTCTTCGTGGCGTGGGCATTTCTCGGCGAGCGACCGGTGCCAATGCAAGCTATTGGCGCGACGCTCGTCATTATCGGCGTGTGGATGACTCGAAAACGCTGACCAACGCGTCGACAGACGCCGAAATCGAACGCTTCTCAGCAAATGTTTTGCAATTGGCGGCGATGTCTTCGCGATAGACCGAGTCGTCAAGAAGTTTCGACATCGCTGCGGCAAGCGCTCCCACGTCGTTCGGTGGCACAGCAATGCCGGTGACGCCGTCTACCATCGCCTCGACCGATCCGCCAGCCCTCGTGCCAACTACTGGCGTCCCGACGGCCTGAGCCTCATAGAGCGCCATTCCGTAGCCCTCCGGCCTGATCGACGGTAGCACCGCGATCGTCGAAGCCGCGAACACGGAGGGCACGTCCGGCCGATAGCCAAGGCAATGCATGTTAAGCCGATCCGTAGCGGCTCGCTGTTCAATTTGCTCTTTCATCGGACCGTCTCCGCATAGAACGAGCGCCACGTCGTTGCGCCCCAGACTAGAGAACGCCTCGACAAGCACGCCGATTCCTTTGTCCTCCCGAAGGCGTGCGGCGCACGCGATTACCGTGCCAAGTGCGGCAACATCAGGCGAGGGAGAGACATCACCGATAACCGACGACGGATATACCACGGATGCGGAAATCCCGTGCTCTGCAAGGTGCTCCTTTACGGCATTCGAAACCGCGATCATGCTCGAAGCGCTTTTGTAAGGCGCAACCGTATTGAATGAATGCATATGCCCGACGCCAAAAACATTTAACTGCTTCGCAGCTGCGAGCCCCCAATGCGATGCAGTGGACAAATGTGTGTGAACAACATCCGGTACAAACTCGTTAATCAACGAGACGGTCCTGGACTTTACAAATGGATTTAACTTCCCAGATATACGCAACTCGCGCATTGGGATATCAAGCGAACGATAAAAATCCTCGACCTGGTCACATTTTCGAATGCCGATAAGCACGTCGTGGCCGCGGTTTATCAACTCGCGCGAAATCCAGCCCACGTATCGCTCCGCGCCACCCAACCGGCTCGGTGTAATTATTTCGAGAATTCTCAATGCTGCGCATCACTTTTGGCGAGGGCGGTAGCCCACTTAACCACCATTTCCGTCTCAATGGCCGCCATGCAGAAGAACGCTCCGCCGCACGTGGGATGCCGATTGCACGGGCTGCAATGCTGCTTCAAATAAACGACTTCCGACTTATCGCCAATCGGCCCTGCCACGACCGGGTCGGTCGGCCCAAAGAGTCCAACAACTGGAACTCCGAGCACCGCCGCAAGGTGGAGCGGATCGGCATCGCCCGCGATGACGACCGCCGAGCCGGCAAGCACTGCTGATAACGAGAGCAAGTCAGTTCTCCCGACGACAGAGTAGGTAGTGCGCTTCGCCTCGTTTCGCGCGCTCACCGTAGCCGGCTGATCTGAAATCGAGCCCACGAACACGGGAGTTATTCCTTCCATCGACAGCCTATCAGCCAGCCTCCCCCAGCGCTGATGTGACCACTGCCTTTGGGGTAGCTTCGCACCGACAAAAATGCAAGCGTAAGGCTTGGGAACGATGGTCATCAGCGAATCCGCTTCCGGCCGTCGAATTTCGCCGAGCCAGCGTTGAGG
>JBDSVQ010000034.1:0-8684 GCA_039927135.1 Fimbriimonadales bacterium
AACGAACAGGGAAGCCAATAACAGCGCGAGCAAAAGGGCCGAACCGCCGGCGTATCCGATCCCCACCGAGCGGGTGACGTAATCCGCGAGTGTGGTTCCAACCGTAGTGGTTGCAACGATGGTTACCCAATAGACAATCGGATGAAAGCGTTTCGCTTTGATCTGCACGGCAACCGCCGCTAAAAAGATGACTGCGAATATGCCGGTGCCAATCAAATACCCGTTCGGGTTAGCGTTACCCGTTGTTTCGCCGAGGAACGACATCGTCATCGCATCGCCGCCCGTCTCACCGAGGGTCGTAGCAAGGATCTTGATGATCCAAAAAATCAGGGTGACCGCAGGCACCTTGCTGAGAATCTCTTTTTGTCCAGTGGTCATCTTGTTTTCCTATGAGAAGCTTAGCCCCAACGGCAAGACGCTGTTGGTGGCGCACAATGCGTACTCCTCGAAGGAAGCACTTGACTCCAACGGATCGACGGGCGCGATGCCCGAAACGTCGACCAACTCGACGACGTGTGTGGCACGGTTGAGCGGGTGACAATTTTCAATTTCCACTGCTACCTCCAGTCCCGCTCGGCCGTGCACACAACCGCCTTCCATGGTCATCTCCCCTTCCATCGAGCAGCCCTTACGGCTTGGCGTGAAACTCCCCCTCAAACAACCGAAAGTCTCCGGACAAAATCGCACGCAACTGGTTGACCCAGGCCCTCCGACGTGCCGTATAGGTGGAACCCATGCTTCTTACCAACACGAGACAGACACAACCGAGATCGCACACCGTAACTTTGGCTTCCAGCCGATTCCGGATCACGCCGCCCCACGCAGACGCTGGCAGCCACCGTGAGATTCCGTCCTACGAAAACTCGCAAAAAACCTGGTATCTCGCACTCGTAAATCGTCGGTTCTTAACACAATAGAGAGAAAAAACAAAAGGACCAAACGGCCAAGAATTCACAAGAAATGAAAAACGCAATAATGAGAACTCCTGCAAAAAACGACGGGCAATGGAGGAGGAACGTGAAAATGAAAATCGGCCTGAGGTCCCTAAAACTTAGGGACGAAAGACTCCCAACGAGACACCCGCTATGCCCGCGTGAACTGGAACTCGCCGTCCCTAAAGTCGACGGCGACTGTTGAGCCGTCGCTGATGTTGCCTTTGAGAATCTCTTGCGCCAACGGGTTCAGGACTTCCCTTTGGATCGCGCGCTTCAATGGTCGGGCGCCGTACACGGGATCGAAGCCTTCGAGCGCGAGTTTTTCTTTTGCGGCGTCGGTGAGGCGGATGTTTATTTTCCTTTCTTCAAGCCGCTTTGCCAGGATTTGGAGTTGGATTTCGACGATCTGCTTGATTTCGTTTGCGGTGAGCGGGTTGAAAATAAGAATATCGTCGATTCGGTTTAGGAATTCGGGCCGAAAATGCGAGCGGACGACGTCCATAATTCGGCTTCTGATTTCCTCGGTCACGCCCATCGGCAATTCGCCGTATTCTGAGGATCCGAGGTTGCTGGTCATGATGACCACCGCGTTACGGAAGTCGACAGTTCTTCCCTGCCCGTCGGTTAACCGGCCGTCGTCCAGCATTTGTAGAAGCACGTTGAATACTTCTCCGTTCGCCTTTTCGACTTCGTCTAAAAGGATTACGCTGTAGGGCTTTCTTCTTACCGCTTCCGTTAGTTGCCCGCCCTCTTCGTAGCCAACATATCCGGGCGGTGCACCAATCAGCCGGGCGACGGTGTGCTTCTCTTGATATTCGCTCATATCAATGCGAACCATGGCGCGTTCGTCGTCGAAAAGAAACTCCGCCAGCGCGCGGGCCAGTTCAGTTTTGCCGACGCCGGTAGGCCCGAGAAACAGGAACGAGCCGACGGGGCGGTTTGGGTCGGCAATTCCAGATCGTGCGCGGCGAATCGCGTCCGCCACCACTTGAATGGCTTCATCCTGCCCGACGACGCGTTCACGCAAGCGGTCTTCGATACCCAAAAGTTTGCCAATCTCGCCTTCTAAAAGCCGAGTTACGGGGATGCCTGTCCACTTGCCTACGACTTCCGCGATGTCGTCCGCATCGACTTCTTCCTTCAGCATTTTGCTGCTCTTTTGCAACTCCGCGAGGCCGTCTTCTAACGACTGTAACTGCGCGGTCGCTTGCGGGATTTCGCCGTGCTGTATCTGCGCCGCGCGCTCCCAATTTTGTTCGCGCTCGGCTTGCTGCAGTTCAGTTCGAGCGTTTTCTACTGTTGACTTTATTTGTCGGATTTCTGAAATCTTTTCTTTTTCGTTTTGCCAATGTGCGGCGAGCTTTGAGCGTTCTTCGGTTATGTCTGCGAGGTTCTTCTCAAGTTTCTCCAGACGGTCTTTGCTGGCCTGATCCTCTTCTTTTCTTAGTGCGGAGCGTTCGATTTCCAATTGCGCCATTCGCCGATCGAGCGTATCGATTTCCACCGGCACGCTGTCGATTTCCATACGCAAACGACTGCCGGCTTCGTCCATGCGGTCAATCGCTTTATCGGGCAGAAAACGGTCCGTAATGTATCGGTCACTAAGGGTCACCGCGGCAACGATAGCGCTATCGGTTATCCGCACGCCGTGGTGGACTTCGTATCGCTCCTTCAATCCGCGAAGAATCGCGATGGCGTCTTGCACGCTCGGCTGGTCCACCGTGATCGGTTGAAAACGGCGTTCAAGGGCAGCGTCCTTTTCTATGTACTTGGTGTATTCGTCGAGCGTTGTCGCTCCGACGCACCGCAACTCGCCGCGTGCGAGCATGGGCTTTAGCATGTTTGCAGCGTCCATGCTGCCTTCCGCTTTTCCTGCGCCAACGAGCGTGTGCATTTCATCTATAAATAAAATAATTTCGCCTTCGCTGTTTTTGATTTCTTCGAGCACGGCTTTCAGTCGCTCCTCGAATTCTCCGCGAAACTTTGCGCCGGCAATGAGCGCGCCCATATCGAGAGAGATTACGGTTTTGCCCTTCAATCCTTCGGGCACGTCTCCCGCGATTATTCGTTGCGCGAGCCCTTCTGCGATTGCAGTCTTGCCGACGCCGGGCTCACCTATTAGAACGGGGTTGTTTTTTGTGCGCCGACTAAGTACTTGCACAACGCGGCGAATTTCCTCATCGCGGCCAATCACCGGATCGAGCTTTCCGGAGCGCGCTGCCGACGTTAGATCGCGACCATATTTTTCCAGGGCTTGATATTTTTCTTCCGGCGATTGGTCGGTAACGCGCTTGCCGCCACGAATATCGGCAATTGCGCGCTCCAACGATGCCCGGTCGGCGCCGGCGGCGCGGAGCGCCCGCCCGGCAAATCCTTTTGTATCTGCCGCCAAGCCGATCAACAAGTGTTCCGTGCTGACGTAGTCGTCGTCCATCTTCTCTGCCGCTCGGAAGGCCTCGTCGAGGGCTTCCTTGAGGCGCGGCCGATCGAGCTGCCGTATGCGCTTGCGCCTTCGACCTTTGGTTGTCGCTCAAGCTCGGCCGTGACTTCTGCGGAGAGTGAGTTCGTGAGGACGCCGACCTTGTCCAGAACAGGTTTGGTGATTCCATCCTCTTGCCGGATCAGGGCGAGGAGCAAATGCTCAGGCTCGATGTTCGAGTGCTTGAATTCTTCGGCGACGGCCTGCGCCGTCTGAACGGCGTCTTGGGCTTTTAGGGTGAGTTTATCGAGGCGCATGTTGCTTACTCAATTAATGTACGCCAAAAATGGATGGAGCCGGCGACAGGATTCGAACCCGTGACCCGCTGTTTACAAAACAGCCGCTCTGGCCTCTGAGCTACGCCGGCATGAGCGTCTATTTTAGCCCGTTCAGGCGCCGCCATATACGCGTTCGGCGCGAATATACGTGTACTGCCACACGAACTCGGCGAGCGTTCTGCATTGCCATGCCACGATGTCTGCCGGCAAGCCGACCTCGATGCGGCCCGTGTCGGCGTCGATGGCGGCAGCAGAATTCACGGTCGCTGCGGTCAACGCTTCCTCTGGCGTTAGCCCCTGCTTCGCAACCGCCAAGCCGATCGTGAGCGCCATCGAGCGCACCATGCTAGAACCAGGATTGAAATCAGTGCCGAGCGCTACCGCGCATCCGGAGTCAACAAGAGCACGCGCGTCAGCGTATGGTTTTCCCAGATAGAATGCCGTTCCTGGCATGAGAACTGCCGCGGTCGCGGATTCTTCCAGTGCGCGACGTCCCGAAGTCGTTGTCACCAACAGGTGATCGCATGAGACTGCGCCCATCGCGCACGCCATTTCGACACCGCCAAGGGCATTGAATTCGTCAGCGTGAATCTTGGGCTTGAGACCGCTCTCGAGTCCGGCTCGAAGTACTCGCTCTGATTCGTCAACTGAAAACGCGCCAACTTCGCAAAATACATCGCAGAATCTGGGCATAGCTCGGTGTGCAGCTGCCATTGGGATCATTTCATCGCAGAGTAAATCGAGGTACTCCTCTTTCGAATAATCGGGAGGAAATGCATGGGCCCCCATAAAGGTTGGTACCAATCGCGTGGTGGTCAAATCTCGTGCAATGTGAATGGCATCAAGCTCACGCATACATGCATCGGGCGAAAGGCCATAGCTTGCCTTCACCTCGACAGTTGTTGAACCCGTGTAGCGCATCATATGCGCCCTTCTCCCAATGTTTTGAGCGAGATCACGGGTCTTTGCTTCCCGAGTCGCCCTCATCGTCGAAAGAATTCCACCGCCTGCCGCGGCAATGTCTTCGTAGCTTTCACCGCGTGACCGACGCAAGAACTCTTCCGCTCGATCGCCCGCCCAGCAGATATGAGAATGCGCGTCCACCAATCCGGGCGTTACTAAGCCGGCAGGGTTCTTAGAGAGATCGTATCTGCGAATTATCTCGTGTGCGGGGCCGATCTCGGCGACTTTGTCGTCAATAACCGCTATTGCGACGTCGCGCACAACGCCGGTGTCGCGCATGCGCTCGCCACGCCGCAGCCCTGCGCCTCCGGCAAGACTATGCAATTCCGCAATGGGGCCGATGATGTAATCAGGCATCTTTCGGGGGTCTCACGAGGATGACTTCGGAGCCGATTTTTTGCAGAAGACTGCTTGCCGTCTTGATGGGTTCGCCTGTTCGGGGGTCATCATCGGGCAAGGCGATGATTGCGGTTCGCTCGTCCATTTCTTTTGCAACCGAATCCACGGCGGATGCGAGGTTTCTTGCGCGCTGTATCGTAAGGTTAACGGGCACTTGCTTCGACTTGAATGCCTCGTGCGCAATCTTCAGGCTGCTGTCCGCGTGAGCTTCGGCATCCGACATCGGAGTATCCATCGGCAGTGATTGCGGCACGAGAATTGGAAACAGCGCAATTACTTTAAGCGAACGAAGTTGTGCCATTGCAACCGCTACCGCAATCGCATGGCCATCGGCTCGTCCGCCACTCAACGCAAGAATCAGCAAGCCGCTGGAGCGCCGATCCGCGCCCTGATCGACGAGCGAGTTGTGCGTGAGGTCGAGCGAGCGGCGCGCGTCTTCTACCGTGGCGGCAACCGCCAATCGGGAGCGAACTTCCGGCACATGCGCAAGGGCTTCTTTAATAACTTTGGAAAGGTTGGCAACGATGATGCGCGCTTTTTTGCGCTCGATAAAATGCATCATGTCATAAAAAGTTTCGGCGCCCTCCTCGTTGCACGCAACGAGCCCTCCGCAATCGACTATAACGCCGTGGGGGTGCCGCTTTAGAATCAATCCGGCGGCCGTTCGGATTCCGCGCCATTGGTTTGATACCATGTCGCCTGAAAGGTAAATAACATCGCCAATCGATTCAACAATCATTCGTCTAAGAA
This sequence comes from Fimbriimonadales bacterium, assembly GCA_039927135.1. Lineage (GTDB taxonomy): Bacteria > Armatimonadota > Fimbriimonadia > Fimbriimonadales > ATM1 > JACDEQ01. Next base: position 5,805 of record JBDSVQ010000034.1, read on the forward strand.
ATACCTTACGTTTGTGATAACGACGTTACGTCGGGAAGCCAAAGCCATTTTCAGAGGCACCGCCGAGTTATTGTGCAGGATACGCTGCCACCAATGCTTAGCTATCGCTTCCGGCACAATCACTGTGAGCATGTGATCGTCGTTTTCGCCGACGGCCTCATCGATGTACTCCACGACAGGCTCGACAATGGAGCGAAACGGCGACTCGAGAATGACAAGGCTGATGTCTGGTGCGATCCGTTGCCACTCTGCTTTTAATTCGTTGGCGACGGATAGGTCCGAAACCGTAGTCACCGCGCGAATGTCCTTCGAGAGTGTGCGCGCGTAGCCGATGCTGTGCAAAATACCCCTATGAATCCGGGGTGGCAAGAGCAGCAAGACTGTGGAATCCAGTGTAGGCGCTTTCTCGGTCGCGCCAATTGTTAACTGTCTTGCCAATGAATTGTAATGTTTGCGGACCATCCAGAACAGAAGCATCAATAAGCCAATGGCGATGATAATCATCCACGCACCGGTGGAAAATTTCGTAATCAAAATCACGAACCACACAATCGCGGTTGCAGTCATGCCGATGAAACTGATAATCGCGCCGAATCGCGCTTTCATCTTCCATTGCTTCACTACCATTCCGGCTTGCCCCAGCGTGAACGCAGTGAAGACCCCCAACGCGTAAAGCGGGATCAAGCGATGCGTGTCGCCGCCAGAGAAAACGACCAATAGGCAAGCCACAACTGCCAGCAAAATAATGCCGTTTTGGAAAACGAGACGGTCGCCTAGGTTAGCCAATTGCCGAGGCAAAAAGCCGTCCTTTGCGATGAAACTGGTGAGGCGCGGAAAGTCGGCAAAGGCAGTATTCGCCGCTAGGATCAAAATCGCCATCGTTGCAATCTGAATGGCATAGAAGAAGAACGGCGCATCGGAAAACACGTTTTGTGAAATCTGCGCTACGATCGTCTGGTAGCCCGGGTCGGTCGCTGCCATCATCTTGATCGGGTAGTGCGTTGCCAGATAAGTGACGCCGATAAAAATGGTAACGACGATAACGCCAAGCAACACCAACGCCCTCGTGGCATTCTTGACTGCAGGCTTCTTAAATACCATCGTGCCGTTCGCGATGGCTTCGATTCCGGTAAGAGCCGCACAGCCTGCAGCGAACGCACGAAGAATCAGAAACCAACCGAGCGTGGCCGTCGGGCTATGAGTTAGTTCAACGGTAGGCTCAAAAGACCCGGCTCTGGCAATGCCCGTAACAATCAGGACCAGGACAAGAGCGACAAAAGTGTATGTCGGAATCGCGAAGACCGCTCCGCTTTCCTTTGTGCCTCGCAAATTCACCAACGTCAATAACAGAATGGATGCGATATTCAGTTGCAGTATGAAAGGCTGCGCTGCTGGAAATGCAGAAATGATTGCGAGTACGCCTGCGCTGACACTTACCGCGACGGTTAAAGTGTAATCCAGGAGCAAAGCCGCACCCGCTATGCGGCCGGCGACCGAACTAATGATGTCGCTGGCAACTCGATAGTCTCCACCCCCTTCCGGGTAGTGAGCTACGGTCCGCGAGTAGCTAAAAATGATGATAACGACCAACGTCACGATCGCAATCGCGATCCCCATCAGGTACTGGATGCCCTCCATTCCGCCTAGGGCAAGCATGTGCATGATCTCCTCGGTGGCGTAGGCTACAACCGAAATGTTGTCGCTAGCGAGCAGCGCCAATCCCAAGAACAAGCCGATCTTCTGGTGGTGAGCTTGCGAGGTGGCGATGGGCGCACCGATGAGCATGCGTTTTAGTGATGAGAGAAACGGCATAAAGGACCTAGGGGTTCTCGAGGACTTCGATTATAGTCCCCTCGCCGTCCACATTCAACCGCATGCGTGCCTCGGGCAGGCCGAGAGCGCGTCGTGGATTGGTCGAACAGGCGGCGATGGCGGCTTCTGGACCGAGATCCTGCCACAGGAACTTGAATACATTGGGCAGCGCTACCGCGCTGCCGGCCAAAGTGCCGTCGGCGAGGCGGACGGCTCCGTTTCGCTTGGTTACTTCGTGACCCCACATAGATCCGGACCAACCATCCGCCATGCCGGACGCCATGGTACCGTCGCTTACGCCGATGATTTGACTCGGCTTCTTCGCGTTCCAAAGAATTTGCGCCGCCGTCCGCGAGACGTGAATTCGGTCGTAGATGAGTTCGCATGCTACTGGCGAAGCGAGTCCGAAGCCAACCGCACCCGGTTCACGATGGCGGAACGGGCTCATCGCGTTGTAAAAGTGGGTCATGTGGTCTGGGCTGTTTTCTTCCAGTTGGTCATAAGTAGCGTCTGTGTGGCCGGCGCTAACGACAATCCCTTTCCCCTTCAAGTATTCGATCAATTCCCTAGCCCCCTGGCGTTCAGGGGCGAGCGTAACGATGCGGATTAGGTGCTCAAATTCGCCGACCAACTCAATGAACGCGTCGACGCTCGGCTCGAGAATTTGCTCAGCAGGCTGCGCGCCGGGGCGGGCGGGGCTGATGAATGGCCCCTCCAGGTGTACGCCTGCAAACCCGGGTGTCAGAGCATCGATGGCTGCCAGCGCTTGTCGAGTTTGTTGAGGCGATGCCGTGACGGTCGTCGGGCAGCAGTACTCCACACCGAGTGTCCGCAGCTCGCGCACGATATCGTTCGACTGGCCCGCCATGACGTCAAGCCCCTTGACGCCATGAACATGGATATCGACGAGGCCGGGTACGAGAGTGCTCACAGCCGTACAAACCCGCCTGAAGCCCGGGCGACGAGCCCCTCCAGCTCAAGCTGCGTTAGGTTGGTCAGAACGATATGTGCCGGTTGATCGAGGTCTTCGGATATCGTGTCGACGAGGACCGGCGTGGTGGAAAGCTT
>JBDSVQ010000035.1:0-6995 GCA_039927135.1 Fimbriimonadales bacterium
GCCTGCGAGCGGCTCGTATCGGCACGACGGCATGGTAATCGTGCCCTGCAGCATGGGCACGCTCGGGCGGGTCGCCAATGGCATCAGCAACGACCTGACAACTCGAGCCGCAGATGTGTGCCTGAAGGAAGGGCGGAAGCTGATACTTGTTGTGCGCGAGATGCCTTATAACTTGGTGATGATGCGCAATATGGTGGCTGTTGCAGAAGCCGGCGCCACGGTGCTGCCGGCGTCGCCGGCTTGGTATAACCGGCCGTCGACTCTTGAGGAACTGGCGGATACGGTCGTGGCGCGGATTCTGCAGAACCTTGGCATCGAGCAGAAGATTGTGCCCGAATGGGCAAGCGACAAGGAATAGCGGATCGGGTCGAAGAATCTAAGCTAGTCGGACGCTCGTCCGTTCAATGGAGGGAGTAACTAAAGTGTCTGAACGTAGTTTTGAAATGAGGAAGTTGAGCATCCCTGAGATACTCGACGAAAGCTTCGCGATCTATCGATCGAACTTTGGCTTGCTGTTCAGCATCGCCCTGATTCCGAACGTGGTCCTTGCCGCGTTTGGCGCCATTTTGGGCTTGCAAATCGTGGCAGTAAACGAACAAGACTTTGGCCAAATGTTGAACATTTTCGCGATCGCGATGCTTGTTCTCGTGATTGGCATGCTGGCAATGGAAATCGCAAACGGTGCGATGACATCCGCTATCTCTGAGAAAATTCTTGGAAGAAGCGCTACGATTGGCTCCAGCTATGGCAGGGTGGGTCGCCGCATGGGCGAATTCATCGGTTATCTTTTCTTGAAGTACCTCGTCATCTTCGTGGGCTTAATGTTCTGCTTCATCCCTGGCATCATTTTTTCGATCCTACTGTACGTCTCGATTTGCGCTTTTGTGATCGAGAACATGGGGCCGAAGGAAGCGCTGGAGCGCAGCTGGGCCCTGGTGAAGAACGACTTTTTCCGAGTGCTTGGAATCGCCATCATTATCGGGATTATCTCGTGGGTTATCTCGTTTGCAGTGAATTTCCTGTTCTCGCTCGTCGTCTCCGGTAGCGTCGGTGCCGCTGCATCAAGCACTGTCGAAGGATCGGTCGCAACCACGAGTATGACGATCGCGATTCTTGGTGGAGTCATTCAGGGATTGGCCGCAGCAGCCGTCGCCCCTTTGATGGCAGCCGTGGTAACGATTACCTATTACGACCTACGGGTAAGGAAAGAAGGCTTCGATCTTGAGAGATTGGCGGAAAGCCTCGGCGGTCGCTAGTTCTATTGTTTGCTGCGCGACCTGTGTCGCGCAGCAAACAGAGCATCAACGCGCCGTTTTATCAGCGGATCGGATTCTAAGCGCCGAAGAGTTTTCGTATCAAGAAAAGTCTAACTACCTGACCGAGCTTCTGATGCGTTTCTTCGAGTGGCTCGATGGTCTCTTAGGTGACGCTTCCGGGCCATCCGTCGGCGGAATTGGCCAGATCCTTGGCATCCTCATCTTGGCAGCCCTCGCGGTTGGTGCCGTCTTCTTTGTCGCATGGCTGCTTTCGACCCGTGCTGAGAAAATGGCACGCAGCAAATTTGTCGCGCACAACAGCGAGCGCATGTTTCCCGCGCACGAGTTACTCAAGTTATCCGAGGTAGCCGAGGCACGGGGCGATCACTCAAGGGCGTTTACTCTCGCCTATTGGGCGTTCCTAAAACTTGCCGACGAGGCAGACGTTTTGCGTTACTCCGACGACGCGACCAACTGGGAAATTGTCGGGACACTTACGCTGAAGGAATTCGACAGCGAATCGCGACGATTTGCAATCCTTTTCGACGGTATCGAGTATGGCCACGCAAGTGCGGATTCACAGGATGTTGGAGCAGTACGTGCGTTAATTGCTAAACTCGACACTGTGAGGGTGGCGGCATGATCAGGCGCGATGTAATTATCATCGTCGTCACGTTGCTCGTGATGATCGCAGTGACGACATGGCAAGCTGTCGAAGCAGAAAAGGCTACGTCGCGCGACCCCTTATTGCCCGAGTTGAGCAGCCTCTCAGCAAACCCGGACGGCGCCAAGGCAGCGTACTTGGTCCTCGAAGACCTTGGGCACCAGCCTATTCGGTGGGGCAGGTCCTTTGCTTTATTGCAGGGAAAAACCGGCAGCCTCATTACGTTCGGTAGCGGTGGTGGCGGCTCGGCTGTTGACTCAGGTGAAGTAATTGCGATCCAAGAATGGGTTAGCCAGGGCAACACGGTCATTGCTTTGGGGGATGCGTCGACGGTTTTCGGCCTTGCGATTTCGGCGAGCGAAGCCAATTCGGCAAGTGGTGACGGCCGTTTCGCTGGGCTTTCGTTTGCCGGGGGCGGTGACCATTTCCCGAGAGTCGAAGATAACGACAAGGCGCTCATAAACTCGAAATCCGGTGTTGTAGGCATTGAACGCACAATCGGGAAAGGGAAGGCGTACCTGTTTGCCGACGACTCACTGCTTTCCAATGAGACGCTGGGTCAAGTTGACAACGCCGCTTTACTCACATTGGTTGGCAATGGACGCGTTTATGTCGATGATTTTCACAGGGGCCACGTTGCGTCCGGAAGCCCTCTCGAATTGTTGCCGGACGCTTTGCGAATCGCGCTTATTCTAAGTGTATTAGTTGGCGTAGTTGCTATTGCGAAGCAGTCGTTTCGGTTCGGACCCTTTGAGGAACAGCCTCTTCCCGAACCGCGCTCGGGCGCGCAGATCGCTTGGTCGCTGAGTAGATTGCTCCGACATGCGGGAGCAACATCTACAGCGGCCGAGGAAGCGATAAAAGCTTTCAAACTAGATGTAGGCTTACCGCAAAGCGAGCCCCCAGAGGCCGCCCTGGAAAGGCTGGCAACGCCACATCCAGAGTTAGAAAAACGCGTGAGGCACGCACTGGAAAACCCAAACAAATTGCCTGACCTAATCACCGCGCTTGCAGACCTGCGAAACGCAATCAAAGATGAATCGAGGGGAAGATACCGAAAACAATGAACAATATTTCTGAAATGTATAGCCGCTTGCACGACGAAGTGGGCAAGGCCGTCGTGGGGCAAGATGGTACTAAAGAGGAGCTTTTCTGTGCCTTGCTTTCCGGTGGTCACGTCCTGCTTGAAGGTGTTCCCGGAATTGCTAAAACGCTGCTCGTACGGACCTTTTGTCGCGCAATCGGCGCGGATTTCGGCAGGATTCAATTTACGCCCGACATGATGCCGTCCGACGTAACAGGCAGCAATATCTATGACTCTAATACCGGAGCGTTTCACTTCCGACGCGGCCCGATATTTACCGATCTTTTGCTAGCGGACGAAATCAACCGCACGCCACCCAAAACGCAAAGCGCGTTGCTTGAAGCGATGCAAGAGAAAACGGTGACAAACGACGGTGCGCAGTACGATCTGGGTGCGCTATTCACCGTTGTCGCCACACAGAATCCTCTCGAGTTCGAGGGAACCTATGCACTACCCGAGGCTCAACTCGACCGCTTTCAACTCAAGAGTGTGCTGAACTACCCAAGTGAAGCTGAGGAAGCCGAGGTCCTGAATCGTGTCCAGGCTGGCTTTGACGCGCAGGACTTGGCGTCTGCGCACATTCAAGCGATTGCGACGAAGGAGGACGTGCTCAATGCCCGCAAGGAAGCCCGCGCCGTGGGTACGACTCCCGAAGTTCGTGCCTATATTTTATCGATCGTGCGAACGACACGTGAGACACCTGCGATCGTCGTTGGTGCAAGTCCGCGCGCTACAATCTCGCTCCTTCTCACAAGCCAGGTTATAGCAGCTCTGCGCGGCAGGGACTTCGTAACGCCTGATGACATTAAACGAATGGCGAAACCGGTACTTAGGCATCGACTTATATTGAGGCCCGAAGCGGAGATCGAAGGCTACTCGACAGATCGCGTCGTCGACGACGTTTTGGCAAAGCTCCCCGTGCCACGGTAGCTCAAATGTCGTTTACGTTGCGATTTGTTAGGCTCCTTTTCGGCGTTCCCGCGTTGGTTGCTCTGTCGTTGTTTTGGCAACCGCTGACACTTGTGGCGATGCTCTATGCACTCGCGCTTTTTGTATTGCTTCTGGTGGATATGCGTGAACTGCCCGCGAGAAAGAGCGTCCGGGTTTCACGCGATCTTGCGCCGTCGCTTGGAATCGGTAAACAATGCGAGTACTCAATTCAGGTTAAAGCGGGGTCCACGTCCCTGCAAGCCGCCGAAGTCATCGATACCATCCCGCGATACTTGGACGCATCCGACCTGCAATTGCAAGGGGATAAGTGGACATCCCATCTCAAAGGACTAAAGCGCGGAGACTACGAAGTCGGCCCGATCTACGTGCGTTACGTTGGCAAGCTTGGCTTAGCCGAGCGGCGCTTCGTTTATGCGGTCAACCAAACCGTTCGAATCATTCCGGAAACGCCGGGAATTGCAGAGCTTAGACTGCGCAAAGGATTATTGCGAACTGCCGGCAATCGCTTGCTGCGCCTTTCGGGTAGGGGCGACGAATTCGAGTCACTGCGTCAGTACCAGCCGGATGATGACCCACGCCATATCGATTGGCGGTCGACCGCGCGCAAAGGCAAACTACTCACGCGAAGTTATCAGCCGGAATCCAAGCAGCGAGTTCTGATTGCTTTGGACCTCGGCAGGACGATGCTCGGCAGGTCCGGCGATATTAGTAAGTCTGATGTAGTCTTGAATCACTGCCTACTTATGGCGCATACAGCCCTTGCGGAGGGCGACGGAGTCGGCTTCATGGCATTTGCTGACAAAGTGCTAGCGAGGATGCCCGTCGCTTCCGGCAAGCGACAAATTCAGCAACTTCTGGATCTTGCTGCAGACCTTGATGCCGAACCGGTCGAAACGGATTACAGGCTTCTTTTGCGCGAACTGTCTGTGTGGGAGCGCAAGCGATCGTTGGTTATTCTGTTTACCGATTTCATCGACGAGTCGCAGACTGACGACCTCCGCGCAGCACTGCTTTCAATCGGTAAGCGGCATCGACTTCTCGTTGTAGCGGTGCGTGATCCCGAACTTTATGAATTGGCACGATCCGATGCTTCCAACGCTGATGAAGCTTTTGCGGTTGCTGCCGCCGCTCATCTTGTGATGCATCGGACCGTCGCCGTTCGGGCGCTCGAAAAAATGGGAGTCATGGTCGCTAACCTTGAGCACAAAGACTTGGCGATTGGACTTGTAGAGCGTTATCTACGCATGCGAGAAATGGCGGCGTTCTAGGTCGGCCCTTTCTCTCGCACGCGCATCGGTAACACAACGAGGTAGAGAAAGCACAGAATTGCCGTCGTTATCGTGACGGACCATTTGAGCGCGTCTGGAGCATCTGTAAACGATATGAAGCCTTCGATAATGCCGGCGACAAAAAGCAAAACAATGCTTCCTCCCAAAATCACAACGCTTTCCTTTGCGCCTTTGACGAATGAATCACCGCGCCGCATTCGCCCCGGCAGAAGCGCGCCGGCAGCGAGCCTTAACCCCGCCGCCCCTGCAAGGCAGATAGCCGTTAACTCGCTAACTCCATGCGGCAAGATCGACGTCCACATCAAATATCCCAAGTCTGCGTGGTGAAACAAACCTGCGAAACTACCAAGCATTAGTCCGTTGTAAAACAAAACGAATAGCGTTAGAATCCCACCTGCAGCGCCGCCGGCATAACACATCATTGAAACGCGAACGTTGTTGGTCATGACTTCCGCACTCACCTGGCTTGTCAATTCGTCAGTCACTAGAGGGGCGGCAGTCTTTGCCTCGATGCGATCTTGAACGGCAACGAAGAAGTCGCGGTTCATAAATATCTCCGTAGAATCCGGATTCGAAAGCACATGGAAATAAGCGAACACGCCGGGCAGATAAAAGATTGCAGTAGCCAGCAAGAATAACTTCCAGTTTCTCCTCAAAACCAACGGAAACGTGTGGGCAAGAAAAGGAAACAGCTTCGTCCCACCCGTTCGCGAAACGTGTACTTTCGCATAGCCCCTTTGCGCCAATCGATTGAGGTACTCGGCTAATTCGGGATCGGCGTACCGCTGGCGAGCATACGCCAGGTCCGAGGTGAGTCGGCGGTAGAGCGAGCCCATTTTGAGAAGCTCGTGTCCCTGAAGTTGCTGCAGGCTGCCGCGCTTGAGCAGGCCCTCCAACTCTCTCCAGGAAGGCTCCCGCCTACGAATGAACTCTTCGCGCGTCATCCCGAAGCGATTATGTACTAGAATTCCCCGATGCCCCAGACGATCAAAGTGTCGACTCCGGACCATATTGAGTTCGAGTACCACGTTGCCGGCATCGGCACGCGGTTCTGCGCCCTCGCGTTGGATCACCTCCTGCAGAGCGGCTTGCTCCTCTGTGTGACAATCGGCTTTGCCGCCTTCGAAATCGACGTTTTCTACGACATGACGGCGCTCATGCTTGTGCTGATCTTCGCCATCTTGTTCCTGTACTTCTTGCTGTTCGAGTGGCTCTGGGCAGGTTTGACGCCCGGCAAGAAATCAGTTGGGATAAGAGTTATTTACGAGGACGGCCGGCCTCTGGACTTTGCCGGCTCGGCAATCCGGAACATTTTGCGTTTGGCTGACTTCCTCCCGTTACTTTACGGCCTCGGGATCACGACCATGTTCATAAGCCATAAATCGCAACGTCTGGGCGACATGGCAGGCGGCACGCTCGTCGTCGTGCAGCGCGCGGTGCGTCGCGAGACATACATGGCCCCAACGCCTCGACCATCGGCGGACCCGCAACCGACCTTTGGCCTAACCAAGGATGACAGACACGCCGCGCTCCGCTTCTTGGAGCGCCGCATGGAGCTAGGATACGGGCCGCGCGAAGAGCTTGCCGTCAAGCTCGCTCGGCGAATCGCCGAGCGAGCCAATTACAACGTTGCGGAAGCGCTACAAGACCCGGAGGGATTCTTGGAGCGCGTTGCGCGGTCGGAGTAGTTACTTCGCTTCTGCGAGACGCTTTGCGATGAGTTCGCGCTCAGATTTCGTGATCTTCGGAGC
>JBDSVQ010000036.1:0-4952 GCA_039927135.1 Fimbriimonadales bacterium
CCTTGGCGAATCGGTGACGAAAGCCGTTATCACCGTTCCCGCGTATTTTGACGACGCCCAGCGCACCGCCACGAAGAACGCCGGCGAGATTGCCGGGCTGGAAGTGCTGCGGATTATCAACGAGCCGACGGCCGCTTCGCTTGCCTACGGCCTGGACAAGAAGGACAACGAGACGATTCTCGTGTTCGACCTCGGTGGCGGGACGTTTGACGTTTCGATTCTCGATGTTGGCGAGGGCGTTTTTGAAGTCCGTTCGACGGATGGCGATACGCATCTTGGTGGCGACGATTGGGACCACCGCGTTGTGGAATGGCTTGCCGAGGAGTTCAAGAAGTCGAACGCGATCGACCTGAAGCTGGATAAATCCGCCTTGCAGCGATTGCGCGAGGCCGCTGAAAAGGCGAAGGTTGAGCTTTCGAGCCAGGTTACGACGCAGATCAGCTTGCCGTACATCACTGCGGTCGATAATCAGCCGGTTCACCTCGACGTGACGCTAACGCGTGCGAAATTCGAGGAATTGACGAAGGATTTAGTTGACCGATTGAAGGGGCCTTTTGAGAAGGCGCTTAAGGATGCGAAGGTCGAAGCCGCCGGTATCGATGAGGTCGTGCTTGTTGGCGGATCGACGCGTATGCCGATGGTTCAGGAGCTTGTTAAGAAGCTCGTTGGGAAGGAGCCGCATCGCGGCGTAAATCCTGATGAAGTCGTTGCCATTGGCGCTGCTATTCAAGCCGGCGTTTTGGGTGGCGAAGTCAAGGGGCTTGTGCTTCTCGACGTGACGCCTTTGGGCCTCGGTGTTGAAACGCTTGGTGGAATTGCTGATTTCTTGATTGAAAGAAATACGACGATTCCGACGAAGAAAAGCCGAATTTACACAACCGCCCAGGATAACCAGGGTGAAGTGGAAATTCATGTTCTTCAGGGCGAGCGTTCGCGAGCTAATGACAATAAATCGCTTGGGAAATTCCATTTGATGGGAATTCCGGCAGCGCGACGCGGTGAGCCGCAAATCGAAGTTACTTTTGACATCGATGCGAATGGCATTTTGAACGTCAAGGCGCAGGATAAAGCGACCGGTAAGGAGCAGCAGATTACCATTACCGGATCGGGTAACTTGGGCCGCGAAGAGATCGAGAAAATGGTCGAGGAATCTCAGCGCTACGCTGATGATGACGCTAAGGCGAAGGAATCGCAGGAAGTGAAAAACAATGCGGATAGTCTTGCCTATCAGGCCGAAAAGAATCTCAGCGAATTCGGCGACAAGATCGATGAAGCTGACAAGCAAAAGGTTCAAGAAAAACTGATCGCTTTGCGCTCGGCGTTGACTTCGGACGACATCGATGAAATTCGCGCGAAGACGACGGATCTGGAACAAGACCTGCAGACGATTTCGCAGAAGCTGTACGAGCAATCGGCAGCCCAATCGAACGCTGGGCAGGCGGAATCTCAGGAAGAACCGGTTGGTGCTGCGACCGGCGGCGAAGATGTTATCGACGCCGAATTCAACGAGAACAAAGAAGACTAAACGTTGTTGCGGGGTGGCATTTTGCCACCCCGTTCAGCGTGATCGAACTTCATGGATTACTACGCGATTCTCGGCGTCGACAAAAAAGCCGATGAAAAAGAGATAAAGTCCGCCTATCGGAAACTTGCGCGTCAGTTACACCCGGATGTTAACCCCGGAAACAAAGGTGCCGAAGCGAAGTTCAAAGAAGTTTCGGAAGCCTATGAGGTTTTGAGCGACGAAAAAAAGAGGAAGCTCTTCGACCAATATGGGTCGAATTGGGAATCTGCCTCGAAGATGGGAGATCCCTTCAGTTATCAAAGCCCCGGCGGCTTTCGTGTGGATTTCGGCGAGGGAAACGTGCCGCCGGGATTCGAGACGATTTTTGAGACATTTTTTGGTGGAGGCATGGGGCGGAACGTGCATCACGCGGTGGCGCACGATGTCGAGCAAAGTGTTTCCTTAACGCTTGAGGAGATCGACTCTGGAGCGACGAGAACCTTCACGTATCGTGTCGACGACGCTTGCTCAACTTGTAACGGCATGGGCGTTGTCAAATCGAAAGCTGATGAGACTTGCCCGAAGTGCAGGGGCGCGGGGCAGATTCGAGGGATGCTTGGCATCGCACAGACCTGCCCGGTTTGCGGTGGGGTCGGCACGATTTCCAGTGACGCCTGCCCTGCATGCAAGGGCCAGGCGACATTGCCGAACACCAAGCGCGTTGATGTAACGGTTCCGGCCGGGGTACCGGACGGCTCACGGCTTCGAGTAGCCGGTCAGGGCGCGACGGGCGCGGGTGGGCGGCGAGGCGACCTTTATGTGTTGATCCGCACTCTGAAGCACGACCACTTCACTCGGGTTGGTGACGACTTGGAGACGGAGTTGGAGGTCGATTACGTTTTGGCGGCCTTGGGTGGCAGCGCTAGCGTTGAGACGCTACGGGGCGGGGTCGATATGAAGATTCCCGCTGGGAGCCAGTCTGGGCAGGTCTTTCGACTCGGTGGCCAGGGTATCGCAAAGATGAGTGGCGGCAAGGGAAACCTGCTCGTGCGAGTTCGGGTTGCCGTTCCGAAGCATCCTTCGGGCGAGGAAAAGAAGCTGCTGGAAGAGATTCGGAGGCTGCGCAAGTGAATGAGCGAGAGCCTGTGTACGCGATCGGCGTGGCGGCGCGGCTTTGCGGGGTTCATCCGCAGACTATGAGAGCCTACGAGAGGCAGGGGCTCGTGGCGCCTGCTCGGCTGAACGAGAAGAATCGGATGTATAGCGAGGCTGATGTGCAGCGCGTTCGGCAGATTCAGAGGCTGACTCAGGACTTGGGCGTCAATCTGGCCGGGGTGGAAGTGATCTTGAAGCTGCTCGATCAAATGGAGGACATCCGATCCGACCTTGAGAGCCAGCTGTTCGAGTACGTGAGGGTTGCCGAGGAGCGCTTGAACCACCTGACGAGGGAGAGCAAAGTGCTTGCTTCGAGGGACGAGCCGTTGCTGCCTGTGCCGAAAATATCGTTTCGTCGAAGTTTCGAGCTATAAGGCAACCCATTCTTCGGAAGTTTCTGTATACTTAACCGTTACAAGGGTAGGAATCGGCTCTGCGGCCGAAAACTAACCTTTATCAGCGGGAGGGGCATAAACGATAGAAAGCTACGTGTAATGCGGTCGCTTCTGCCTATCTCACTAAAAATACAAAGCCGCGTGGTTTGCATCTGCGAAACACGAGGCTAAACAGTTAGAACGGAGGCTACGGCTTTGCATAAGGCAGCTTTATTACTAATGGGAACATTGCTCTGCGGCATTTGTTCTGCGACCGGAATGGCCGACATGGAAATCTATGTTGACTACCCCGCCGGTTTGTGGGATTTCGTGTCCGAGGGCCCCGTCGATAAGTTCAATAGCGAGCAGGTTCATTCATACGAGAAATCTGCGCGCTTCAACCTCGCGCCCGGCAAAATCGCGACGATGTACCACACGTGGTCTGGGGAGTACACCCAAAATGTTGTCGCGCTTGGTTTTTGGGTTTATTGTGCGACGAACGACTTTAACGACGTCGGATTTAGAGTGCGCATTCAAAACGAGGCGATGCGGCCCGAGATTCGGATTGGCGATCATGTTAATGTCCCGGCGGGCCAGTGGACTTACGTTGAATTACCCCTTCAGGCATTTCACGTTGTGCCTGGAGAGAAACTCCACTACACCTATTTCAAGGCTCCGACAGGAATTACTTATTGGCTCGACGATATCAAGCTGATTACGCGCACGCCTCCATTGATTACAACGATAAACATTAATCAAAACAACATTCTCGCTGAAGTGACGCGCAGAAGTTTCGGCGCAGGTGTGATGGCCCATAGCATGGGATTCGAGCGGGACCCGACGACGTGGTTGCTCCTCCGCGAAGCAGGGCTTACATTTGTCAACTTCCCAGGCGGGGTCAATGTAGAGTACTACGATTGGCGAACGAGTACGAATTCGGCGAACGGTTCAGTTTTTCGCGTCGATACAGCCGATTATATCAATTCGCTCAATCAAATCGGCGCCGATGGAATGATAGCGGCGAACTATGGCTCGGGAACTCCACAAGATGCTGCTGATTGGGTTCAGCACGCAAACGTACTCTTAACTGGAAATATCAAGTATTGGTCACTCGGGAATGAGCCTTATCAGCCCGGCGCCTACGATATTAGACCGGCACCTTTTAGGGCCGACGCCGATACTTATGCCCAGTTTTGTGTCGAGGCGATTGGACTCATGAAAGCCGTCGACCCTTCGATTAAGATCGGTATATCTATCACGCCTAACGAACATAGCTTTGCGCAGCGATTCAGTGTTACGAACCCTCGCACCGGTCAGCAAGTAAATGGCTGGGCAGCGGTGCTGCTAACCCGAATGCGTGAGGCGAACGTTTACCCTGATTACCTCGACTTTCATTTGTTCACGATGGCTCCCGGAAAGGAAACTGACGCAGTGGCTTTCCAAATGCTCGATCGTCTCGACTTCTGGATCGGTAGCCTCAAGCAAATGCTGCAGGATTATTGGGATGGCCCTCAAGAGCAAACCCCGATTCATCTAACGGAAACGAACTCGGTTTTCGGCGACCAGGGCAAGATCAGCGTAAGCCTTACGAATGCCCTTTACCTTGCAACACAATGGGGCGAAATGCACGAGCGCGGCGTGCAAAGCTATGTTTGGTGGAACGTATACGAAGCCTATCGAACCGTCGGCAACTACCACGAAACGCTTTACGGCTGGAGAAATTACACGGACCGCGGGCTGCTTGCAGCGGGATGGCCCCCCGGGGCACCGATCCTTTATAATACGCCGCACCCGACGTACTACGCGATGCGCATTATCGGCCAGTTCGCTGACCCGGACGACGTTGTTGTGGAATGCAATAGCGACAACATGTTGCTAAAAACCTACGCCGTGAAGTCCCCCAACGGGCGTGTTCGGTT
>JBDSVQ010000037.1:0-6845 GCA_039927135.1 Fimbriimonadales bacterium
ACTTAGTGCTCCAAATCTGATAATACAAAAGTTCATCCTTGGTACGGACCGAAACCGGTTCAGATTTAACTTCGTCTTTCGAGAGGTCTTCGTCGGTAAACACTGTCGCCGCATACTCTTCCAGCGCCGTGATGACGCCCTGATGATGCGTATCATCGTTATCGGGCCGATCGATCACCCACGCCGGTAAGAGTGTACTAAAGGTTCGACGCAAAATCCACTTGCTTCGTCCCTCTTCGTTAATCTTCATGTTTGCAGGGAGATGGAATGCGGCATGTACCAGCTTGCGGTCAACGTAAGGCATACGTGCTTCGATACCGGCGACACTGGTCATCCGTTCCCATCTATGAAGGTTGGTTCGGTGAAGGTTTTCAGTGATTTGGCGGATTTCGGTAGTCAGCTTTTCGCTAAACATAGGCCGAAGATAGGCGTATCCACCAAAAAGCTCGTTGGCCCCATCGGCGCTGGCCAAGGCCTTGACCTTGCCAACTGCGGCTTGAACCGCGAAGTAGTCCGCGACGCCTTGCCGGACGAGGTTTGCGTCGTAGCTTTCGATTCGGGAAACGACTTCCGGTAAGCAGTCAAGCATCTCTTGTTGAGAAATCTCGACGTGCGTGTGATCGGTGCTGAGCCAACTTGCAACGCGCTTTGCCGTGTTGCCGTCAACACTGCCTTCAAGGCCCACCGAAAAGGTTTTGATCTTCTTGACCTTTTCGGCCGCGAGTGCGGCGACGATGCAACTCTCTACGCTGCCGGTCAAATAGATACCTACCTGACCGTGTGGCTCAATCCGCTTTACAACGGAATCTGTGACCAATGTTCGGATTAGGTCAACCGCTTCGTTCAGGTTGACGTTCTTGACGGGCGCGTCAGGAAGTTTGTAATATCTGCGCGCTCCCTCGCCGTCGAGGTAGCAGCCGCAAGGGAACTCCGTAACGTTCTTCGTATCCTCTTTAAACGCCTTTAGATCGGTAGAAAACAGCCAACCTTTATCGTTCTTCGCAAAGTAGAGCGGCTTAACGCCAAGCGGATCGCGTGCGGCATAGAATGTGTCGCCATCGGCAATCACAAATGCGAACGGTCCGTCGAGATAGTGTACGCATTGCGCGCCCTTCATGCGATAAAGCCCTAACACGATATCCGCGGCCGTTTTCCCATTCGGCGCAGGCTTGATGAGGGGTCGCAGGGTATCTACGTTATAGATGTCGCCCACGAAAACGATGGACTGAGAGCCATCCTTGCTCTCAGCCGTCTGCGCTTCGTCGCCGACGATGCCAAGAATCATCCCGTTCTTGGAAACTAATTCCTGCTTATCCTTGCCGTTGCGCGCGGCCTTAAGCATTTGCTTAATAAGCGTCTGATTTCCGGTATTGATGGAAGCTGCCAAAGCGGCCATATGGGCACCTCCTATGTGCTGGTCGGGAAGAGGGGTAAGGAAGGCTTCCGATTACTCGGCGGAAGATTCTTCTTGTGGTGCGGACTGTTGGTCGGTGCCTTCACCTGCTGCCGCTCCGCCGAGGGCGTCGGTTTCGGCAGTCGGCGTCTCAATCTCGACGACAGTCGGCGTGGTGACCGAGCAAATGACCGAGTCAGCGTTGGCGGCACGGCATCCATCAGGCAGGGGGACGGCTCCAGCCGTTAGGACATCTCCTACGACCATTCCGGAAACGTCAATAGTAACGTTATCCGGCAGGGCGCTCACCTTGGCGTGCAACTCAATTGAATCTGAATTTCGAAGGAACTGGCCCGTGCGATCGGCAACCGATGCAGGCTCTCCCACGATAACGATCGGAACCGTGGTGTTAACTTCCTGGTTCCGCTTAACTTCCTGAAAACTTGCGTGCTGCAATTTGCGGCTAACGGGGTGCCATTGCAGTTCTTTCAACATGCCCAGGTGGCTTTCGCCGCCATCTTCAACAAGCTCCATGATTCCGCCAACGCCCGACTTGCGGACGGCTCCCTGGACGGTGCCGGAGCTAGCGGCAAACGACACAGTGTCCTTTCCGCCTCGGCTTAGGGCGATGGGAAGGTCGCCTTCAACGACCTTTTTTCCTGATTCTCTGGGCTTGACTTGTATGGTTTGATATCGCATGTTCGTGCAACCTCCGGCGGGGTGGAAGGTCTACAAGTATATTCGAATATTCTTATAGAAGTCAAGAGCCCTTTCGGTTCCGGAAGGTGCGCTTTCGAGTGCTCGGGCCAGCCGCCTTCTTCTTTTCGATTAGCGCTATCGCCGTAGCCAAGTCGATCGTTTCAGCGTCCATGGACTTGGGCAAAGTTGCGTTGACGGTGCCGTCTGAAACGTACGGGCCGAAGCGCCCTGCCATAACTTTGATCCCGTCGCCGAGGTCGCGTCCGGCTGTCTTCTTTGTCTCTTTCGGGACAGATAAAAGTGCGAGTGCGGTGGCCTCATCAATTGATAGAAGTTCGCGCCAACTAGGTAGGTTTCTGTACTCGCTGCCCTGCTTGATGTACGGCCCGTACGGCCCAATCGCTCCAGTGATGTCCTTGCCAATGGTTCTCGGTAGCTCGGCAAATTGCTTGGCAAGGGCTTCGTCGATCTCGTTCGTGTCAATGTCCTTCGGGAGAGAAACGTTACGCGGTTTCGCCGCTTGCACCTTGATGTATGGGCCAAAGCGGCCGGTTAGCAAGGTCAGCTTGTTGCCTGACGCGTCGGTACCGAGGTCGCGACCTTCGTCGGGCGTCCATTCCGCGCGCTCCTGCAAGAGCTGCTCGGCGCGCTCGACGGTTAAGTCTGCCGGGGCGACGTTGTCAGGGACGTCGGCGGTTTGGCGGTCATCCTCGTCGCCTTTCGAAAGGAACGCGCCCTTTCTGCCGAAACGGACGACGATCCCGTCACCGATATCGACGGTGGGGTAGGGTGCCTCCTTCATGGCGGCCTCAACGCGTATTCCGATGCCGTCCGTTCCTTGGCCGAAGTAGAACTCTTTGAGAACGTCGGTCCACTTTTCTTTACCGGCGGCGACGTCGTCCAGTTCTTGCTCCATATGCGCGGTGAATTTGAGGTCCACCAGGTCGGCGAATCGGTCTTCAAGCAACTGAGTTGCCGCGAAGGCATCGAAGGTTGGGACGAGCGCTTTACTTTCGGAACGAACATATCCGCGCTCCACGATCGTGTTGATAATCGAAGAGTAGGTGCTGGGCCTTCCGATTCCTTCGTCTTCGAGCTTCTTTACTAGCGAGGCTTCGGTGTAGCGGGCAGGCGGCTTTGTGGCGTGCTCAACGTGGCCAAGGCCCAGGAGATTGACGATTTCGCCGACTTTGAGCGCGGGAAGGATCTTCTCCTTGTCACCAAGTTCTGCAGCGGGATCGTCCGCACCCTCTACGTAGGCTCGTAGGAAGCCGGCAAAAAGGATTCGCTTGCCGGATGCGCGGAAGGCGCATCCGTCGGCAGTAACTTCGACTTGGGTGCGCTCGATTCGGGCATCGTTCATCTGGCACGCCATCGTGCGCTTCCAAATCAGGTCGTAAAGTCGCCTTTCGTCTTGGTCAAGGTAGCGCTCGATGGTTGCGGGCAAGCGCCGCGTGCTTGTGGGGCGAATCGCTTCGTGCGCTTCCTGTGCCCCTTTGGCCGTGCTCTTGTAAACCTTCGGTTTGTCCGGCAGGTACTCCTTGCCGTACTGGCTCTCGATCACCAGCCGCGCTTCGGAAATCGCGGATTCGGCGAGGGCGAGCGAGTCGGTTCGATGGTACGTGATGAGTCCGACTTGCTCCGATCCGATGTCCTTTCCTTCGAAAAGGCGCTGCGCGATAGACATCGTTTTCGCAGATGAGAAGTTCAGTTTTCGATTTGCCTCGATCTGGAGGGAAGCGGTCGTGAAGGGCGTCGGCGCCTTCATGGTGCCCGGGCTCGTATCGACTTTCGTGACGGTCCAGGGCTCGTGGGACTGGAGCCTCTCGACAAGAGCGGCAGCGTCGGTCTCCTTCAGCCAGAGGCGCTTCTGATCGGTCAGTTCTCCGACGGAGTTGAACGAGTTACCGTCTGCAGTGGGCCTGCCGTCTACGGAGTAGAGCTCGATGTCGAATTTGCCGTCGGCGGCACCAACGGTCGCTTTGAGGTCCCAGAAAACGGCAGCACGGAAAGCTTTCCTCTCCCGCTCTCGCATGACTATCAGGCGCACGGCAACGCTTTGCACACGGCCAGCGCTTAAGCCCTGCCGGATTTTTAGGCCGACCAGCGGAGACAGCGTGTAGCCAAAAAGCCGATCGAGAATCCGCCGCGCTTCCTGGGCGCGGACCAAGTCTTCGTCAACCTTTCTGGGGGATAGAAGCGCGGCTTGCACCGCCTCTTTCGTGATCTCGTGGAAGACGATCCTGCCTACGGGTGTTGCTTTCTTGGGTTTGATAAGCTGCAACACGTGCCAGCCGATGCTCTCGCCTTCGCGGTCTTCGTCCGTGGCGAGGAGGATGGCGTCTGCGGTCTTAGATGCGCTTTTGAGTGCGTCGACGTTCCTTCTCTTGCGGTCTGGCACGACGTAGACCGGCTCGAAGTTCTTCTCGACATCTACGCCGACGACTTTGTGGCGGTGCTCTTTGTCGACCTCGGTGTTTTTGGCCGGAAGGTCGCGAACGTGGCCATTGCTCGCAACGACCTCATACTCGTCGCCGAGGAAGCGCTCGATCGTCCGAGCCTTAGTGGGAGACTCGACGATGACCAGGGTTTTGTGACTATTCTTGCTCGGCATATTGTTCGACACGTTTGCGCACACGTACGTGTTAATTTCAAACTACCCCGACGGGATAACGTTTGCGTCGGCTCGCACGTTATACCAAGCGAAGCATGAGACTATTCACGATCCTCGGCGTTTTGGCTGTAAGTTCCTTCGCGGCAGCGAGCGACTTCCTCGGAATTTTCCTTCAGGGGCAGCGTATCGGCTACATGCATACCGTTGTTTCCGACGCCGGTGACGGCAAAGTCTCCACGGTGGTGACGACTCACATCGGCGCTAAGGTTCTCGGGCAGGGGATGACAATGAAGATCGTCTCTAGCAGCGTGAGGAAGGGTGCGGCGCTGGAGTCGCAGAAATTTTCTATCGATAGTGGGGGCCGTGGTCAGGTGATTGAGGCAAAGTTCGGGCCGAAGGAAATCGCGCTGCAGCGCGTGATTGACGGAAACACTGAGAACAAATCAGTGCCGATTCCGGAGGGTGCGCTCGTGCTCGACGACCCGACCATAGGGTTGCTCGGCAAGGGAGCGCCGGAAGCCGGGACGAAGCTGGAATTCTACGTCCTTGACCCTATGACGCTTACGCTCGTGAAAAACACGGCCGAGTACGTGGGCAAGGCACCGTTCTCGTATGACAATGTCAAGGGGACGGGCGAGAAGTTGAAGATCATCGACCCCCGTGCCACTACTGAAATCTGGCTTGATTCGAAGGGTGAGATGCTTTTTGCTACAGGACCTCTGGGCATGCAAATGCGGCCGATTACTCGCGAGGAAGCTGTGGGTTCGGAGGGCTATCTACCGGAAGTAGACATCGCGGCGGCAAGCCGGATCGTTCCGGATAAACCGATCGAGGAGCCAAGAACGATCAAGTCTTTGACGTTGAAACTGATCGGAGCGAACTTGCCTAGACTGAAGAACGACTACTACCAGCGGGTGCACAGAGGTGAGGACGGCACGATGACGATCACCATTGCCCCTCTGAAGAATGAGGGCACAACCGTTTCGACATCGATCGCGAGTTCGCTGCAGCCCGACTTCGTGAAGACTGCGCTCAACGTCCCCGCCGAAGACGCTGAGATGAAGAAACTTGCCCGCGAGGTTTTGGCTGGTGAAACGGACGCTTACAAGGCGTCACAAAAGCTCTCCGCTTACGTGTTCAAAATCATGCGTCCGAACGCCTCCATCGGCGTTTTGAGGGACGCAAGGGAAATCTTGAGAACCAAGGAAGGCGTGTGCCGAGATTACGCGACGCTTGCGGCCACGTTGATGCGGGCGGCAGGAATTCCGACGAAACTGGTGACCGGAGCCGTCTATTCAGGTGACGGTTTCTACTACCATGCCTGGGTTGAGAATTGGGTCGGTGATCGGTGGATCGCATTCGACCCGACACTTGGCGGCGGCTTGGCGGACGCAACGCATATCAAGTTTGCGGAAGGCAACCCCGAAGAGGCTTTTATAACGTTCACGCTCGACGGAGTCAAAATCGAAGTCAAAGAAATCGTCCGATAATCGATAAATGGCCACCGGCTCCGTTGCAAACATACTTCGCAGCGCTTGGATCCTTTTGTGGATGGCAGGCGGCGGTTACCTTGCCGGAGTCACCGTCCCGGCGGGTTTGCAATCCCTTTCTCGCTTCATTGCAACTTCAGCCGGCCAGCCGGATTACGACGCGGTCAACTACTACCACCCGGTAACCGGTGGCGCCTCGTTTCTGTTCGGCTGCATAATTTTCACGCTGATCGGCAGCATTCTGCTTGGCAGGATCGAGCGCTTCATTTGGGATTGGGACCATATGACGCAAGCCGACAAGTTGACGCTGTTAGCAGGCGTTTTTATCGGCGTGATCGTCAGCATCCCGTTCCTCGTTCTGTTCTTTTCGTTCGGCGCAGCTTGGGTTGTAGGTGGGTTTGCCGGCATGATCGCGCTGATTCTTTTGAGCGCGGGAATGATGCGTAATTTTCAGGATGTGCTGCCTTGGTCTTCAGGACCGATGCGCAGGTCAAACGTTAAAGTGTTCGATACGAGCGTGATCATCGACGGTAGAATTTATGATGTTTGCAAAGCCGGATTTCTGGAAGGCAGATTTTATATCCCTCAGTTTGTCATCGAGGAGTTGCAGCACATCGCCGATAGCCACGACCCCAACCGACGTCAACGC
>JBDSVQ010000038.1:0-5301 GCA_039927135.1 Fimbriimonadales bacterium
CGTAGCCGTCTCCATCGACACGATGAAGCCGGGCGTTGCTCGCGCCGCCATCGACGCCGGGGCGACCGTCCTCAATGACGTGAACGGCTTGCGGGCGCTGGGCATGCTCGAAGCCGCAGCCGAGGCCGGCGTGTACGTGTGCATCATGCACATGCTCGGCGAGCCGAGGACCATGCAGACCGATCCGCAGTACGACGACGTGGTCGAGGATGTCCTTGCATGGCTGACCGTTCGCGCCGAGGAAGCCCAAGCCGCAGGTGTTCAGCAAGAGCGTATCTGGCTCGATCCGGGAATCGGCTTTGGGAAGACAGTGGACCACAACCTTTCGCTTCTGAAAGCCACAGCCACGTTCGCTTCGTCCGGCTACCCGATTCTTGTGGGTGCCTCGCGAAAGTCGTTCATTGGCAAAATCGCCGACGAGGCTGATCCGATCAACCGGCTGCCCGGCTCCCTTGCTGCCGCGCTATTCGCGGCTCAAAAAGGGGCGCGTATTCTGCGTGTCCACGACGTCGCCGCGACCGTGCAGGCGCTTGCCGTTCAAACGGCCATCCTGGACGCAGAATAGGCCAGCCATCCATTTTGTTGGCTGTATTCCACTCACTTTTCTCTAGATTCACCTGGCTGACTTTCTGTCGTGAATCTCGGGGTTCTGTACCCGGCAATTGATGCCGAGCACGGTGATCTCCAGATGAGCGTGGGTGCTTCGCGGGCGGATTCCACGTTAACGTTTTATGGAGCCGAGGGACTACCTAATTGAGGAGTACACACGTACTGTGTGTCCGCAGTGTCACGCCGAGGGCTTGAGGAGCGACGACCCGAACGCGTTCGTGGACGGCATGCTCGTCAGCAAGAACGGAAGCATATGGATGCGAAGGTACTGCAACCAGCACGGTGAGTCCGAATCGCTTTACGAAGAAGACGCCGAAATCTGGCGTTCGCGGAGAGGTTGGAGCACACCAACCCTGCAGGTTACGCCGGATCGTGCCGACAACGTCGGCGGCTTCCCTGCCGCTTATAGCAAGGGCCTGCCCGCTTCGCACGCGCAGCACACCTGCATTCTTCTGTTGAACGTAACCGAACGGTGCAACTTCAAGTGCCCGACGTGTTATGCATCCGCGCTGCCGCCGGAGGCACCCGGTGAGCATGAGGGTCCCTCGATCGACGAAATCGAAGCAACCGTGCGGACGGTGATCGAGCGCGAGGGCGGCAAGCTCGGGGTGCTCATGCTCTCCGGCGGAGAGCCGACTGTGCGAAAAGACTTGCCGCAGATTATCGAGCGCGTTGCCAAACTCCCGATTACACGCGTAATGATCAACACAAACGGAAGGCGCATTGCACGCGATCCGTCATTTCTTTCGTTCCTGCCGGATTATCGAGACCGGATCGAAATCTATTTGCAATATGACGGCCTCGAAGCAGAAGGCTCGCTTAAACATCGCGGCGAAGACGTTCGAGAGGAGAAGGCCGCAGTCCTCGCCAAATTAAACGATGCGCGCATTTTCACGACGCTCGTAACGACTGTTGCACGAGGAGTAAACGACCACGAAGTTGGCGCGATGCTCAATCTCGGACTGTCAACTCCTTATTGCGCGGGTATCGCATTTCAGCCAATGTTCGGTTCCGGACGAGCCATTGCGTTCGATCCGATGAGTCGTTCGACTCCGACGGGAGTTATCCGCGACCTGGAATCTCAAAGCGGAGTGGTAAGCGCTACCGATTTTATTCCCCTTCCCTGCTCCCATCGCGATTGCTGCGACATTACTTATCTGCTAAAAACCAAGAAAGGCGAATGGAAGTCGATCCCGTCGTTGATAGGTAGGGATGAACTCGCAAAGTGGATACACCTTGTTTCGAATACGATCAGCTTCGACGGCGTTTCGGAATCGATCGCGACGATGTTAAAGAGCGGAGCACTCCAAAAAGTGTTCTCCGAACAACTCAAGGTTGGCGCACCTGACCTAGCGCTGCAAATCGCTTCTATGTGCAACTGCATTCCAGGACTCAACGACCTCTTGGGCATGATGTGGAAACGCAGCGTCGACGAGGAAGCGATGGCGCTGAACACTTTTCGAATCACCGTCAAGATGTTCATGGACTCGCACACGTTTCACGAGGCGCGCATCCGACAGTGCTGCGTGCATACGGGAACTTTCGAAGATGATCCAAGGCGTTACTCGTTCTGCTGGCGGTGGCTTTTCGATGATGCAAGCGACACGCCTGCCGCCACAATACGGCGAGACAGCATCGGAATCAAATGAATTTAATCGTCGCTCAGGTACTCACGCTCTTCGCATTTATGGTCGGCGGGATCGTGTTCTACTTCGAGGCAAAGCGCAGGAAGTTAGCGACTGAGGGAGTCGGCAGAATAACTGTTGCAGCGCTCGTTGGGGGCCTTATAGGGGCGAAACTGACGGAGCTAATCTTTGGTAGCGGCCCGTCGCTTTTTGAATCGCCGTGGCTGCTATTCAATCCGGCGACAGGTGGTAGGACAATCATCGGCGGCATTATTGCCGGATGGATCGCTGTAGAAATCGTGAAATGGCGCTTGGGCATCCGAAGGTCTACCGGCGATATGTTTGCCCTCGCACTGCCGGCCGGCGAGGCGATAGGGCGGATCGGCTGTTTCATTGGAGGCTGCTGCTTCGGAATCGAGACTTCGGTGCCTTGGGCCGTCTGGCAACACGGCGAATATCGGCACCCGACGCAGCTATATTTGGCTTCGGCTGCTGCCCTTACATTCGTGTGTGTTTGGCGCCTCCGCAGCCGGCTACCGGAGGGCGCGTTATTCGCGGTTTACCTCGCACTTTTTGGCAGCTACCGCTTGGTCATAGAGTTCTTCCGTGCTAGGGAGATCGTTTTTGGCGGACTGTCGACCGCACAATGGGTAAGCGTCGAACTGATCGTAAGCTCGATTATCCTGCTGGCATATCGCCTTCGAAAATCGGCACTCATGGAGACAACAAATAGTGGCTGAAGAAAACGTTCGTGGATCAAAATTTGAGGGTATTGCTTTTTCCTTTTGCAAGGCGGCAACCGTCGCACTGGTGTTCCAGCAATTCGCTTTACCCGCGGCGGCACTGCTGTGCGCGGTTTTTTTCATTCTGGCGGTAACGTTCGGCAAGAACGACACAAAATGTGTACTGCGATATCCGTTGATAATCGCGGCCTTTTGGCTCATCGTTGCAGCCGTTTGGTTGGTGCTTTACCTGCTATGATGTGCAGTAGCTGCGGGGCGACAAACCGATCCGATTCATCGCACTGCACCCAATGTGGCGCCCAGTTCGCCAATCGCCCACCTCCTAACCGATGGTTTGAAATCACGGTCGGAATCCTGCTGCTTTTGATTTTCTTCCCGGTCGGCTTATGCGGGCTTGTGTTCACCTTCAACACGGTAATGGCGCTTCCCGACGCGGGGTCCGATCCTTTTTACGTGTATGCATTCGGTGGCTTCGCGCTTGGTTGCCTCGCCATCGGTGGGTATGCAGTTTATCACGCGATCCGACTTCTGACAAGACGATGAAATGCTACCGATGTGGAGCCGAAAACCCTTCTACTGCGTCGCACTGCGGTTCGTGCGGAGCTCGATTGGAACGCGTGAGCCCGAAGAATTGGCTAAGCGTAACGTGCGGAGTTATCCTAATCGCAATTTTTGGCCCTGTGGGGATGTGCGGACTGCTAATGACGGCCAGCATGGGGCGGCCCGATCCTTACGGTTTCGATTCGGTCGCGATTGCCTGCCTGCTGGTAGGCGCACTGCTGGTGGGCATCGGTGTTTACTTGGTTAGGAGGCGGTGATTTAGTTTGACTGCACCGACGATCGATTGCCATAAGTGTGGTACCGAAAACCCCGAAGCACGCACGTACTGCAAGAAGTGCGGAGCGCTACTCGTGCCGGACGCGCCAAGACCCGCATGGGTTAGATTCGTGATTGCCGCAATCCTAATCATTATTTCTGCGCCCGTCGGATTATGTGGGGCAGCGGTTACTATTGCAGCCGTTTCAGAACTCATGAGCGGACCACCCCAGTCGATCGTCCCCGGCTTCCTCCCGATTTCCCTAGTTAGCGCGTTTATCGGCGGCGGCGGACTGTTCTTGGCATACCGTACGCTTTGGCCGCGCTGACCTTACTGTTCAAAAGAATTCTGTGTAGTGGGGATGGGTACCATGGCATTGAGGCAGACTTCGAAGTTGATAGTTTCGAGCATTAGTCGGGAGCGCGAGGATGCTGCAAGGCCCTCACGGACGAGAGGGTTTGGTAGCGCGTGCCGATTGGGAGCAATTCACCCTCACGTCCGCGCCACCCAGACGCCGTGGAAGCAGGCCAGGAAGCTTATGCGAGCGAGTGGTGGCAATGCGGCCGTCCAGTGGTGGTGCCTTAAGGAGCTCCGGTGGCGGGCTCGGGGCAATCATGGCAGTTGTCATGGGCCTCGAGATGTTGCCCGGTGGTATTCGCTCCGTTTACATGCACAAACAGGACATATCAGCTAGTCAATCCGCTGCCGACGACCCGTGGGATCGTAAGAAAACCGCACACGAGAGTACAAGGCAGGGCGTTGACGATGAGTGGAATTTTGGGCTGCCCTAGCAAGAGGAAGGCCGAACGCGTCTTCGAACAGGCAGCGCGTGAATCACTTGGCGTCGATATATACGCCCACTCCATGGACGAAATGGTGTGGGACTTGGACTTGCGTAACCGACGACTCACGACGGTCGACGGCTTGAGCCGCTTCAAAAACCTATGGCGCCTTTTACTGGGAAGCAATCCGCTACGATCAGTTTCAGGTTTGGAAAGACTGTCGAAACTGGTGTCTTTAGACATGGACGGTTGTCCAATAAGAGACATAACCTCTCTATCGTCGATTGAGAGCCTCGCATCCCTAGTTGTGTGCCACACTCCTTTACGCACTCTGCCAGCGAATTCTTCATTGAAGTCCCTTGACGCAGAAGGTACACGCATAGAAGATATTGAATGGTTACCGGAGTGGACGCAATTGCATTATCTTAACTTGGGTCACACCTATGTCTCTTGCATAGAGCCCATTGCCGAATCCACTTCACTCAAGAGTCTGGTCTTGTCCGGCACACTTGTTGAGGCGCTGCCAAAAGCTAGCGGTGCGTTAGAATTGCTTTGTTTGGACGATTGCCCGCTTCAAGGCATGATCAACATTGATCACCTCAAGTCATTACGTTCACTTGACATAACTCGGACTCCGACTTCGTTTTTTGGTCAGGCATCACATTCCCTCGTTGCGCTCGGCCTAGGTTGGACGAATATACGAGACCTGGGCTGGCTGCAATTCT
>JBDSVQ010000039.1:0-8792 GCA_039927135.1 Fimbriimonadales bacterium
AAACGCCCACCAAACACGTAACGGGCGCGACGATAAAAAACACAGTAGATGGATCCGAACGCAAAATGCCGATCGACGGCATTTTTGTTGCCATCGGCCATAAACCGAATAGCGAGATATTCACCGAGTGGCTCGATATGGACGAACTCGGCTATATCTTGTTGCCAGGAAAGGGTGCCGTCACCCGAATACCCGGCGTTTTCGCTAGCGGAGACGTTGCCGATCACGTATATCGGCAAGCCGTGACGGCTGCAGGCACGGGCTGCATGGCGGCGATCGAGGCCGAGCGCTATCTCGAAGCGCGCGAGCACGCGGCCCATGCTGTGTAGCCTCCTATTTATAGCGGCCGTAACGCAAAGCGACCGCGTTGTAACGACGCTGCCGACGCCCGATGCATCTCCTCGGCTGTTCGTTTCTCTAGGCAGAAGCGCGCTTTCACCGCCGTTTATCGACCCGAAATACGATGGGGAGTTTCCGTTTTTTGCGGACGGACTGGCCGGTGGTGCGCTCTCAACTTTGCCCCCGCGCGTACGCTTTAGGGTGTTTGCGCAAAGCGCGAAATCGCGGGACTTCATGGTTCCCGTTGCCCGGACGCTAATCCGCATTTGGGACGAATCGATAACGCGGCTGAACTTTGATCATCCCACGCGTTACGGACTCACCGTTCATGTGTTTCTTTGTGACGGCGGAATGGCGGGCGGTGAGCAGCTCTTTGTAAAGAGCCGCAGCAATCGCGACAACTTTGCAAATTACAACGCGATTTATTTGTATCACGTAGAAAGCCTAAAGGACCCGATGGAAGCAGTGCGGGAAGTGGCCCACGAATACGGTCACGCGATTCTGCCCGGAATCGGAGGTTTTCGCGAGCCGGAAGAATGGGCGAATGGCTCCCTTGGCGAGCGGCTGTTTATTCGTTTTCTTTTGCGCTCTACGAATGTAGAAACGAGTGACCTGTTCGGTCTTGAGAAATCGAGACTGAAAGGCTGGCTCGCTGTCCACGCCGATCCGCTTGCGGGTTTCATTGCCCGTCGTCGAATCGATCAAACCACACTCGCCGGCGTTGGCCCCGCAGCGACCAACGAATACCTTGGATTGATGTTGTTGATCGATGATTTGTTCCCTGATTTAGTAGGCAGGGCATTGAAATTGTCCGGCGGACAAACAGCCATGGATGGGCTAAAAGGCGCTATTGAAGCGGTTAACGAGCAGAAAGGCTGGGTTATTGATGTGCCGCCGTTTTACGGCAACGAGGTATGGATCCCCATCGCTGGAAAATGCGATTGGACAGGTGCAACGCCGATCCAAGCGCTCGGCGCGTGGACGAAAGTTCGGCTAAAGTCGCGCCGTATTTCAGCGAGACGCATATAGGCCAAAACTATACTGTAGCTGCAGCGCTTTTGTAGCCCCGAATCGCGACCATTGCAGCGGCGATGCCGTCGTCGACGGTCACCTGTGGCTTTCCGGTCTCCACGGCGCGGAGGAACGAGGCAACAAGCAGATCGTCAAGGTCGCTGCCGTATCCCGAAATGCCGTGGCGGCCATCTTTTGGATAGTAGTCGAAGCCCTGTGAGAACATGTCGAGTTCGATCACGCCCTTCTCTCCCGTTACCGCCATCTTCACGTCGCCCCAGGTCTTGTAGCTGCCCGGGCGGCTCCAACTTGCATCGATGCAGGCGAACACACCGCTAGGATAGGTGAGATGGAGCATCGCTGTGTCGTCCCAAGACTGTCCGTATATGCGGTTTGCGGTCTGGGCGTAGACCATCGCAGGGTTTTCTCCGAGGAGATCTCGGAGCAGGTCTGCAACATGGACGGTGTGATCCATCATCGCGCCGCCGCCGGATTTGTCGGTTTCGACAAACCATCCGAACGGGCACGAGCCGTGGTTCGTTGCGTCGATCGCGAGGACTTTGCCGATGTCGCCAGCGTCTACCCGCGCTTTTAGCCGTTGATATGCGGGGCTGAAGCGGCAAGGGAATGCGGTCATCACCATCACCTTGCCGGCGATTTCGCGCATCTCGTCGGCTTCTTTCTCGGTGGTGACCAGAGGCTTTTCACAAAGCATCGGTTTCCCATGTTCGGCTGCGACATGGGCGTTATCAACGTGGTTTCGGTTTTCGCTCGTTATTATGGTTGCGTCGCAGACGTCCAGCAGAGCGGCGCGGTCGGCGAAAAAGGGAGTTTCGAATTTCTCGGCGAAGGACCTCCCCCTCTCGGCATCGTCGTCCCATACGCCGGCGAGTTCAGCGGCTGCGTTCGTCTTAAGGGCATGCGCATAGCCGAATGCGTGCATGTGCGCGGTTGAAAGAATGCCGACCTTGTAAGGCATGCCTGAGATTTTAGCCGCCCGGCGTCCACACCGTTTTGCCGATGCCGAAACGCTTGAGGTGCTTCGTACCATCGACGGAGGCTTCTAACGTGAACGGCTTCTCACAATCGACTGTGAAACTGCCCGCTTCGAACACCATCGAAACCTTGTTATCGGCGAAGCGGAGGTTTTCCAGTCCATGTTTGTCCGTGCGCCGAACGAACCACGTAACCTTGCCGGCCCTAGCATCGACATCAATCCCCATCACCGCCTCGATTAGGGCCGCGATGACGATAGTGCCTGCCTCCAAATGACCCGGCATCGCTCCGGGTGCAGGCTCTCGCGCTTCGGATCCGTAGGCTCCGTACAAATTGTTGTCCTTACCTGCCACCGCCTCATAAACAGTAAGCACATGCTCGGCTGCTCGCGCCGCTTCTCTGCGCATTCCGTTATCGAGCATCGCCCGAATCGCCAAATAGGTGTAGAGCGGCCGGCTGCCGGAAACCCCGACGTAGGCAGGATCGGTCCTGGCCACCAACGGGAAGAGCGTTCGGCGGTAGTACCTGCCCGGATCGAACAATCCGAGCAATGCAGTTTCAGCATGGGGCGCATTGCCGCCAATTGCGCCGAAGAGAGGCAACATGGAATCCCTTTCTGATCCCCCTTCGTACGTGCCCCGAAACCGCCGGTCTTCCTTACTGTAAAGTTCGCCCAGCTGTTTGGCGAGATTCCCCGCCATGCGATCGGCAGTGCCGGCGGATCGCCCGTCTCCTAAGTCGCGATACACCTGAGCCAGCATCGCCGTGCTTTGCAACACTAAACCCAATGCCTCCGCGGATTGCTCACCCGTAAACTCAGCGGTCCCCGGCAAAACCGACAACGCGGCCGGCACGCGATAGCCAATGCGTGCCTTATCTTTCTCATCCTTTGGCGGAATGGTGTACGTGGCTCGATTAGCAAAGTACAGGTGACGCGCGGCCGCGCCCGCCGCGTGCCTAACAAGGCTCTCCCGGTCTCCGCTCAGAGCGAAAACCCTATGTGTCGCCAATGCTTCTATCGGCAACCCGCCAGCTTCGCCGCTGCTGCCCTGCGTGCCGAACCGTGCGGGCACGCTGCCGCTCTCGTGGACGTTTTCGAGGACATATGCCAGCGTCTCCCGAATCGGGTGCGCTCGCCAACCCCAGTTGGCATAAAGCGAAATCGCGAGCGTCTTTTCGTAGTCAATGACTTCCCCGTCGGTGATCGCCCTTGATGGCCAAGGGCTGGGCTCTTTCTCGTCGATCGTCGCGGCGTAAAGATTCTCCCAAGCCTTCCAGTACAACTCGACCCACCGCGGATTCCCCTCGAGAATCGGTGATGGGGTGCCGGCTTTCCATCCCAACTGAGGGGTCAAAGCAACAGCGACGACAACGGCGACCAACATGCAGGCATTAGACGAGCAAGCATGCGGCAAATGTTGGAACGAAACATAGTAGACACACGTCTAACTGTTGTATGACCACCGAAGCTCTCGCATATGTCGCAATGTTCGCCGATTGGCAGGGCAGGCGGCTGGCTACTGCATCTCCTCGCGCAGCGCGCGCGTTGCCCAGCGGGTTTACGCTTGAAGAGGCTGCCCTGCGCTTGAAAGCTGTTGGACATTCTCAAGCAGCCGCTTTACTAGAGGACGATGAGATACTACAGGGCTCCCAATTGCTTATCGAGCGGAGGGCGTTCGCGGGATGGTCCCCGCTTTTGCCTCAGGAACAGCCGCCGTACCTGCGCGAATCGGTCACGGCTGGCGCGCCGCCATTGCTTTGGGCGTACGGCTACGGGCCCCGGCTCCGTCAGCCCGGAATTGGCATCGTGGGCAGTCGCGCACTCACGCCGCAGGAGGCGCGTTTCGCCTCAGCAGCCGGCGAGGCCTGTGCGCACATGGGTATGCCAGTTTTCTCCGGCGGAGCCGCCGGGGCAGATTCTTTCGGCGCGGCGGGTGCTGCGCGGGCAGGTGGGTCCGCCGCTCACTTCTTGCCCGGCGGATGCCGGGAGCCTTTCGGCCCGGTCGCGCTACTCACGCAAAACCCGGATGCCGAGGGGTTCGACCGCATCGAGGCGCTAACGCGTAACAAATGGATCTACGCATCCTCCGAGGCAACGCTTGTCGTAGCCAGTCGTTTCGGCGAGGGCGGCAGTTGGGCAGGAGCCATCGCGGCAATGAAGGCAAGGCTCGGGCGGATATTGGTTTACATGGGTCACCAGCCCTCAGCCGGCAATGTCGCATTGGCAAAACTCGGCGC
Organism: Fimbriimonadales bacterium; assembly: GCA_039927135.1. Taxonomy (GTDB): domain Bacteria; phylum Armatimonadota; class Fimbriimonadia; order Fimbriimonadales; family ATM1; genus JACDEQ01. Next base: position 4,585 of record JBDSVQ010000039.1, read on the forward strand.
CCGTCCGGTCCGTTGTGTAGACGACTTGCAAGAGGCTCTTGGGCACTCTATGCAGCCAAGACTCGCCGTCTAAGTTATCCACACGGGTGTGTGTTCTAAACTCATGCCCGCATGCTCAAGCACCCAGACCTCACCGAGCGCCGCGTCGACCTTTTCATTCGCCAAACGCTAAACCCGATGCTGTATCCGGCATCAGCACCGATGGGATTGCTGTTTGGCGCAGAAGGCTGCGAGACCCAACGCGAAGCACGGTCGTCGAAGTTACGCGAGGTCTCGCCGGGGTTCGAATGGGGGCCTGCGTGGGGGACGGTTTGGTTCAAGGCGACTGGCAAGCTGCCAAAAGACTGGTCCGGCGGCGCGCTCGTAGCCCGGCTCGAAGTTGGCGGAGAGAGGACAATATGGCACGAGAACGTACCGGCGTTCGGAGTCGACGACTTTCATCATCACTACCGATTACCGAAGCACATCAAGCCCGGTGACAACGTCGAAGTCTGGGTTCAGGCATACGGCGCAAACCCGCCGGTCAAGGTTCACGGCGAGGCACCCGAATTGCCTGATAAGCCGTTTACGGTTAAAAGCGCGACCCTCGATTTATTCGACACCGAGCTTTGGCAACTTTATATCGACTGCAAGTTTTATTTAGACTTGTTGCGAACGCTGCCGGATGCCGACCCTGCCCGACTCCATTTACTCACCGGCCTAAATGAAGCGATAAATGTTTTTGATCGGGACCGGCGAGAAACGATCGCAGATGCTAGAAAGATTATCAAACAATGGTCCGAGTCCAAACGCTCAGACGACTACCACGTGATGACCCCGGTCGGTCACGCCCATTTGGATTCCGCCTGGCTTTGGCCCGTTTCGATGACGAAAATGAAAATGGCGCACACGACCGCATCGCAGCTCGCGTTAATGGCGGATTATCCGGAACACGTTTTCGTCCACAGTCAAGCAAGTCAGTATGAATGGCTTGAAAGCCAGCATCCAAGACTATTCGAGGCCGTTATAGCGCATATCAAGAAGGGCCAGTGGGAGCCGCTCGGAAGCATGTGGGTTGAAGCGGATACTAACCTCGCAGGTGGCGAAGCGCTCGTCCGCCAGTTCCTTTACGGTAAACGCTATTTCAAGGAGAAGTTTGGGATCGAGACGAAGGATATGTGGCTACCGGATGTTTTCGGTTACTCTGCCGCCACGCCTCAGATTCTTGCCAAGTGCAATATCGACTATTTCCTAACTCAAAAGATTTCCTGGAACCAAATAAACAAATTTCCGCATAACACGTTTTGGTGGCAAGGCATTGATGGCACGCGCGTTTGGACACACTTCCCGCCATCCGATACATATACTGGGCTCTGCTCCGCAAAGGATCTGCGCTCGCATTTAACCACCCATCGCGACGCCGCACGCTCCGACAGAGGGCTTTACGTTTTCGGTTATGGTGATGGAGGCGGCGGTCCGACGACTGAACACCTGGAAATCCTGCGGCGCGCACAAAACGCACCGAACATGCCACGCATCGTTCGCCAAAAAGCGATCGACTTCTTTGTTGACGCCAAGGAATCTAGCCGCGACCTACCAATTTGGGTCGGCGAGCTTTACGCCGAATTTCACCGAGGCACCTACACCACGCAAGCTGCGACAAAAAAAGGCAACCGCGAGTGCGAAATGCTTTTGCGCAGTGCAGAATACTTATGCACCGCTGCCTACGGTGCAGGCAAGGAATATCCGGCTAAAGAATTAGAACGGCTGTGGAAAGTAGTGCTTTTCAACCAATTCCATGACATTCTTCCGGGTAGTAGCGTTCACGAAGTTTACGTGGTTGCCGAGCGCGAATACGACGAAGTACGCGCCGCTGCTAATGCGATCGCAGACGCTGCGATCGCGAAAATCTGCGAGAAAGCGGATACATCTAATTACCAAAAGCCCGTGGCGCTCTTCCAATTCTCAGACCTCGCAGGCCAAGGCGAAACGCCTAAGCCCAGGGGCAAGATGCCCAAGTCCCTAAAATGCGGAAGCGAGGCGCTGCCCGTCCAAGAAATTGACGACTTCGGTGTAAAAAAACTTATCTTCCCTCTGCCGGAAACAGCCCTCAACGGTGTATCCATATGCGATTATTCGGACGAAGACCCGCACCGAATCCCACGTCTAGTTACCAAACCCCGGCGGCTTGAAAACGACACATGGTCTGTCAAATTCGACGCAAACGGCAACATCACTTCCATCATTTCCCTTGAAGACAGAACCGAGTTTGTCGATAAGGGCAAGCTCGCCAACCTGTTTCAACTCTTTGACGACAAGCCGCTCTTTTGGAGTGCCTGGGATATCGACGCCTTCGCCCTGGAAACAGCCAAGGACCTCACGAAAAGTGATCGGTTCGAGGTTGTAGAAACCGGCCCCGTCCGCGCCGCCGTCGAAATCGAAAAGAAATTCGGCGAAAGCAAGATTATGCAGCGAATCAGCCTGGGACCAACACCGGGAATTCGCTTCGATACCTGGGTGGATTGGCGCGAATCCGAAAAAATGCTAAAGGTCGCTTTCCCCGTTGCCGTACACAGCGCACGCGCAACCTGCGAAATCCAGTTTGGAAATGTCGAGCGACCCACGCACCGAAACACAAGTTGGGATATCGCACGGTTCGAAGTTTGCGCCCATAAGTGGATTGACGTCAGCGAAGGGGACCACGGCGTCGCTCTAATAAACGACTGCAAGTACGGCCACGATATTCTCGATAACGTCATGCGGCTCACCCTTCTGCGCTCACCTAAAGCGCCCGATAAAACCGCGGACATGGGGATCCACCGATTTACGTACGTATTGTTGCCACACTTTGGTCCTTATAATTGGGCAAGCGTCGTGCCAACGGCATACTCGCTTAACGCACCTGTACATCATCAAGTCCTTGAGAAACAAGAGGTGAAAAAGCAAACCGATCTGGAGCCCTTCATCCTCTCAAACGATCGAAACATAGTTATCGAAGCCGTGAAGAAAGCCGAAGATTCCAACGCTGTCGTCGTTCGGGTGTACGAATGCCACGGCGCGAGGGGCGTTGCCGAGATATTCTGCGCTAACAGCATCAAGCGGGCAACCGTGTGCGACATGATGGAAAACGAGATCGAAGAACTCGCAGCCGTCGACGGCGCATTTCGATTCCCCTACAAGCCCTTCGAGATCATAACCTTCAAGCTAGAGCTGTAACAAGGCACGTCATAATAAGATATGGATCCTAACGCAACGCGGATGTTCGAAACCGACCCGAACCGAACCCAGATGGGGAACGCGCCGAGCCTGAACGTGACGCAAACGATCGCGCCCGTTCAATGCCCAATCTGCAAGACGTTCAACCCTGCCGGCGAAGGCTTCTGCGTTGAGTGCGGCCTCATTTTCGAAAGCGCGTTGCCGGATGACGCTTTCGGCGCACCCGCCGTTCGCCTCCCCTGCCTCGTGGACGAAAGCGGCCGCGAGCATTTCCTGCGGCCCGGGACGAACCTCGTCGGTCGCGAAGGCGATGTGATGATCCAGGACAGCCGCCTAAGCAGAAAACACGCCGAGGTCATCATGCAAGATGGCGTGATCCAAGTTCGCGACTTAGGTAGCACCAACGGCACCACGCTTAATGATGAACCCGTCGGCGACGAGCCGGTCGAAGTTAAATCTGGTGACATCGTCGCTTTTGCGGACAATAAAGTGACGCTTTCGATTCCCGGCAACGCCGGCGCAACCCAAATGCTCAGCACAGATGAACCGCAAAAAGAGACGGCCAAAGCCGCCGTGCAACTTGTCATTGGCGAAGAATCCTATCCGCTAACGACGGGCGACCACTCGTTGGGACGCCGTCCCGAGAACGACATAATTCTCGAAGACCCCTACGCCAGCGGTGCGCACGCGCTCATTTCGGTCGATGAAAGCGGCACCACGCTCACCGACCTCGGAAGCACAAACGGCACCTTTGTAAATGGAGCTAGGCTCGCTGCAAATGAACCGATTACGATTACAACTACTGACGCGTTGATTTTCGGACGCGCCGAGGGACGCATCGAAAATGTCTGAGTTTGAGACCACGGCAGAATTCGACGCCGAGGAACTCGCCGCCGAGTCCGTCCCGCTAAGGACAATTCCGGTCGTAACCTTTGGCGCAAAAACTGATATCGGCAGGCTACGCGAAAACAACGAAGACAAGTACGAATTCCGCGCCCCGGATACCGATGCGC